>CAZBHC010000009.1:0-16779 GCA_964491775.1 uncultured Dehalococcoidales bacterium
TCTTTCCATGGGTCTCCATACATATGATATCCATATCCTTCCCAAAAACCCGGTTTGTCTGTATCAATAAAATTAATAGATTTAATCCATTTTGGTGATTTCCAAAAATATAGATGAGGAACAATTAATCTAGCAGGACCACCATGAGCTGCTTCTAAAGGATTAGAATTATAAGTGTGAGCTATCATAGATTTTTTATCAATAAGGTCATTTGTAGGTAAATTTGTAGTATACCCCCCATAAGACTCAGCTAATATAAATCCATTGAATGATTTTAATTCTGTATTTTCTATTATATGGTCTATGTATACACCCTTCCATGAAGTATCAAATATCGACCATTTAGTAACACAATGTATATCAGTTACAAAATTTGACTGAGGGAATGTCATAAGATCATTCCAATTAATAGAAAGAATCAATTCATCATTCTTCATTATCTCTAGATTCCAAATTTTATTATCTATTTTTGGAGTAGGTCCAGCAGTTAATATAGGTAAATCATCTACTGTATATTGTCCAGGAGGAAGTTTTTTATTTTGGTCTATATTTCTTTTTGGTTTAAAACCTTTATTAATCATAATTTTATAGTCGTATACAATTTTTATATTAAATATAATCAAACTAAAATTTATATAAATTCAGCTCTAATATATATTATACTCGGAGAATATCAAATGGATAGATTGAAATCAAAGAATGTTGTTGTTACAGGAGCAGGTAATGGAATTGGAGAATCTATAGCTACATTATTTGCTAAAGAAGGTGCCCACGTACTAGTTGCTGATATTGAAGAAAAATCTGCCATTAATACTGCAAATAAAATAATTAATAATGGAGGAAATGCTACATATCATAAGGTAGATACTTCGGATAAAAAATCGGTAAACAAATTAATGAATTTCGCTGTTGAAAATATTGGAGAAATTGATATCTTAGTTAATAATGCAGCAGCTTTTGTTTTTGGAAAAATTGATGAAATTACTGATGAAGATTGGTTTAAAGTATTCGGAGTAAATGTTATAGGTTATGCAAATTGTGTGCGTGAAATTCTTCCTTCTTTTAGGAGGATGAAAAAAGGAGTAATTGTGAATATTGCCTCAGTTTCATCTTTTATAGCTCAACCAGAATTTATCCCCTATAACTCTTCTAAGGGTGCTGTCTTGCAATTGACTAGATGTTTAGCTATGGATCTAGCCAAGGAAAATATAAGAGTTAATGCCTTGTCTCCAGGTTCAATTAGAACTCGTGCAACTGATCAACATATTGAATCACTAGGTTTAGATCATGAAGAATCATACAAAGAATTTGGTAAGGATTCTTTACTTAATCGGATGGGTAGACCAGAAGAGATCGCATATGGGGCCTTATTTTTAGCCACTGAAGAGTCTTCGTTTATGACTGGATCTAATATGATAATTGATGGCGGGGCATCAATTGATTAATTTATAAATCTAGTAAATCTAGACCTCTAAAAATTATTATTCCTCCAGCACCTATAATTAGGAGTATATAAGCAAAAATATTTATAAAACTGAATATAATAAATTTTGGTATATTCCTCAAAAAATAAGCTACTGCAGTTACAGTCCACAAGATGGTATCTATATTTTCTTCATTTTGATATGAAGTTCCTGCCATTACCAAAAATAATATAACAGCAATAAACCCAAATATAGATGGGAATCCTAAAAATGGCATTTTTTCCTCCTAGTTTATTATTATTACCAATTTGTTATTGAACCATCTTCTCTTCTAAGCCTTGGTGGAAAACCTGATGGTTCAATGATTGAATTTTCTATTTCTTTAATATCAATATCTACTCCTAAGCCAGGTTCATCAGGACACCATGCAAATCCATCTTCCCAGTTTATTTGTTTAGGAAATAATTTTGTAGAGTAAGTTCCGGGTTTTTGTGGCATTTCTTGTACTCCTACATTTGTTGAAGCCATTGATAAAGAAACACATGCGGCAGCTGAAATTGGACCTAAAGGGTTGTGTGGAGCAATATCTATATAGTGAGTTTCTGCCCAATGGGTAATTTTGAGTGCTTCAGTGATACCACCAACTATACATAAATCTATTCTTGCATAATCTATTGATTCATCTTCAATTACTTCTCTGAAAGGCCATTTTGATGCCCATTGCTCGCCAGCAGCTATAGGTAATCTGATTTGATGTCTCAAGTTTTTATAACTACCAGGATTTTCCGATCTAATAGGATCTTCTATAAAAAATGGTTTGAATTGTTCTAAATCTATACACATTTGAACAACATGGGCAGTGTCCAATCTGGTGTGAGCATCGAAACAAATTTGTATATCTGGTCCTACAGCATCTCTTACTTTAGACATTTGTTCTACAGCTATTCTTATAGATTTTGTTGGTTCTAGAATTGAAATTCCTTTATTTTTACGATAGGTATCTAAAGTTTCAGGTTGTCCCCATCTTAGAAATTTCCATCCTTCATCAACTAATTTTTTACAACTTTCTACTAATTCTTCGGAATTTCCACCTTGAGCATGAGGATAACATATGACTTTATTTCTTACCGGACCTCCTAAAAGTTTATATACTGGTTTTTCGACTGATTTACCTTTTATATCCCATAGAGCTATATCTATAGCGGAAATGGCACAAGTATATACTTTATCTGCGGGAAAAAATCCAGATCTGAACATTTCTTGCCATAATCTTTCTGTTTCCCATGGATCTGAACCGATAACTAATTCTGAAAGATGTTCTATTGCTTTTGCTATAGAATTTCCCCATTTAGAAATTCCTACTTCTCCTAAACCATAATGTCCAATATCAGTATCCACTTTTACTATAAAATATTCTTTACCTCCTCCCCAGTTATTTTGTGATTTATCTGAAATATAATAACTATTTACAGAGGTTATTTTCATTTATTAGCTCCATTTACATATATATATAAGAATGAGTTTATTGTTATAAAAAACTGAGGTCAATCCAATTACAATCGAAAATGTTTATAAAATTCGTAATTAATCTCTAAAGCAATAAAGTATATTACTCGTTATTATCTAACTAAACCTCAATATAATTCTCTAAAAATCTTTATATTCAAATAATAAGGTCAATTGCGAATGAAAACTAAAAATATTTCATTAGCGCTATTTTTTGTTTTAATAGCAATTTTTTTTGCTCCATTACAAATGTCATGGTCAGCAGATGATAACTCAGATGAAAACATGGATTTATTAATGATGGATATAAGTTCATCTGATAACCAAGATGATCTTAATCTACTTGAATCTATTGTTTTGATAATGGAGGCTAGAAACGAAAAATTATTTGCTTCAGGATTATATGGAGAAGAAATTCGTAGAATATCAAAAATTGATACCACTTCTGAGATAAATTCTCTCACTGAAAACATAGACTATATTAAGAATTTCGACACCAATGGTTCCAATTCTGATCAATTAGGAGCATTGACCGAAATTTATTCTTTTCTTAGCAGTAACGATGCTAAATTCGGATCTAATATTTATATTATTACTAATGGTAGAATTTTAGGTGAATCAGAAAGCACCCCACAAAGATTTTTAGATTTATCAGAATTATTTTTAAAAGAAGGATGGAAGATAAATATACTGATGTTACCTTCTTCTGAAATTGGTGTAAGAGATTTATTTAAAAAAGTTTCAGATACAACTAATGGTC
The DNA here is from genome assembly GCA_964491775.1 of uncultured Dehalococcoidales bacterium. GTDB lineage: Bacteria > Chloroflexota > Dehalococcoidia > Lucifugimonadales > Lucifugimonadaceae. Next base: position 3,691 of record CAZBHC010000009.1, read on the forward strand.
ATTTTTATGATTTGGGTGATTTCGTTGGATTGAACACTCTGCTTAGTGATATTTCTGGGAATCAATTTGAAGAAATACAAAATATAAATTTAATGCAGGGAATACCTTCTATAAAAAGTATAGATATTCCTCCATCTACTTCAGAAATAAATTTATTGTTTCTGAAGAAATCACATATTACTCCAGAATTATATGATCCTTCAGGAAATTTAATTACTGAATTATATGATGAATCAAATGTTACTAGAACCAAAAATATTGATTTTATAACTATTAGGAATCCAATAGTAGGGAAATGGTTGATTAGAGCTGATGGTGAGAACTCGTATTTTACTATTTTGAAGAATTTTAGTACGAATATAGAAATGTCACTTATGGGGGATAAGATTTATCCTGTCAATACAGAAATTTTATTCGAAATAAAAATTGAAAATCCAACTTCAGAAATTCTGCAGATTGATGGGACAGTAGATGCTTTAATACGTGATCCCTCCGGAAAAGTTGCTATGTATGAACTTTTTGATTCAGGTTTCTATGGAGATAGGTTTGAATCTGATGGGATTTACTCAACAAAATTTTTTTCTGATAAAAAACAAGGAATCAGTGATGTTGAAGTAAGAATAAATTGGAAATCTTCATCTTCGCCAGTCTCACAAAATTTTACTTTTCGGACTGAATATTTTCCAGATTTAGATTTAGAAATAGAAAATAGTTTTGAATTTCAAAAAGATCAAATTATAGATAAACAGTATTTAGGAAAAATTATATCTAACAAAGCAAACTATCCTTTTTTTATAAATGAAGAAGATTTAAATATTAGCGTTAAAAATAAATTAACAAATGAAATTATAGAAATTCAGCTCATACCAGTAGATATAGTTGATAATAACAAGTACTGGAAATTCGATATTTATTCTAAATTTGATCAGTCTGGGACTTATGAAATCGATGCATTTCTTTCTGGTACATATCTAGGTAGTAATTATAAAACCCCTACTCTAAATGAGAAGATCAACGTTGATATCATAATACCTACAAATGAAGTAATGGGAACTTATATTTTAAGATCGGTATTAATTGTACTTGTCATTATTGGTATTATTACTTTGTCCTACCTTTATTTTTCAAGATTTTCCCCATATGGAATGTTAGTAGACGATAAAGATAATATAATTGTAGATTTCAAAAAATTTAGTAGACCTCTCGAAAAATTAGTATTTAGACGAAACAGAATCTATGCTGATGAAATAAATAATATCCCTTTTTCAGGAGGCTCATTTGTATTTAGAAAAAATCATGTTATGTTAGAAAAAAATCCTAAAATCAACGATCCATCTATAAGAGTGAATGGGTTACCATCTTCTGATGTGATTGACTTGAATGAAGATGTTATTTTGGGTGTTGCTGGGAGATTAATTAGATATAAAAAATCTTAGTTCATTTAACAGCTATATCTATTTTTATACTTAATATTTTTGTAGGATCTATTTGATCTCCTGGATTGATAGGTGTTATTTTTTCAACGATATCCATACCCTCTATTACCTTTCCAAAAACAGCATGGCATGAAACACCCGGAGCTCCACATTCTTTTGCATTACCATTTTCATCGTAAGGATCTAAATAAGAAGTAGGACCATATGTTATAAAAAATTGTGAGCTATTAGTGTTAAGTCCTGCATTTGCCATAGATAGAATACCTGCTGAATCATGTTTCATATCAGGATGGAAAAAATCATTAAATTTATAACCAGGACCAGTGAAGCCATCTCCATTTTTAGTTCCCGCTTGAGCCATAAAGCCTGGTATAACTCTGTGGAATGATGAATTATCATAAAATCCAGATTCAGCTAAGTTAACAAAGTTTTCTACATATATTGGAGCTATTTTTCCAAAAAGTTCAATTAATATTTCACCCTTTGGTTGATTAGTGATTATTGTTGCTAGATAAGTTTTATCTGTATCTAATAAGCCTTTTGGAGCTTCATATTTTGGTTGATTCATATCGTTATTCTCCACATTTATTGTAGTTTGAGACACTTTATCCTCATCATTATCTGATTCTGTGCAACTAATATTCAATAAAGTTAAACTTAAAATAGCTAATAAGAAAAGATTAGTAATTTTCATCATAATATTTTAATTCCTTAAATATTTTCAGATAGATTTTAATAAAAGTACTTTATAGTTTATAACTCAATCTATAAATTTGTATTATATTTTAAAATGTTATAAACCTTTTAGATTGATTAAATGGAAAAAAATAAATTAAAAGAAATACTTAAGACCGCACTAATTAGCAGATCATTGGATGAAAGAATATGGATGTTAAATAGGCAAGGCAGAGCAGCTATTGCAGCATCTGGTCAAGGTCATGAAATTAGTCAATTAGGTTGTGTAGAAGCTCTAGATTCAAGAAAGGATCATTTTCTTATATATTATCGTCAATTTACGTTGACGCTTGCTTTAGGGACTACACCAGAGGAACAGCTTAGAAATTTTTTAGCTAAAGAAGGAGATATAATGAGTGGAGCTCGTCAATTTCCACTTCATGGATCTCATCCAAGAGTTGATTTATTTTCTTTTTCTAATGTAGTTGCTACTCAGTTACCTCAGGCAGTGGGAGTAGCATTAGCAGATAAAATGAACAATAAAGATTCTGTTACTATTGTTTTTTTTGGGGATGGTGCGGCTAGTCAAGGTGATTGCCATGAAGCCATGAATTTTGCTTCAATACATAAATTACCTGTGGTTTTCTTTTGTGAAAATAATGGATACGCAATATCTGTGCCATTGGAAAAACAAATGAACATAGAAAGTATTGCTTCTAGATCATCTGCATATAATATGCCTGGAGTGCAGGTTGATGGAACTGATTTTTTTTCTGTTTATGATGTTACAAAAGAAGCAGCTAATCTTGCTAGAGAAGGTGGAGGTCCTACATTGATTGAATCAAAAGTAGAACGCCTTTTACCTCATACTACTGATGACGATCACACAAGATATAGATCTAAATCAGATATTGAATTTATGTCTCAAAGGGATCCAATACCTATATTTTCAAAAAAATTAATTGAGATGGGAATTGTTACTAAAGATGAAATACTTCAATTAGAAAATGAAGCAACTTTAGTTATAAATCAAGCTACCGAAAAGGTTGAAGATGAACCATTTCCTTCAATTGATAATATGTTATTACATTCAGATTTGGAATAAGGATTAAATATGGCAGTAATATCTGTAATAGAATCTATTAGAAATTCTCTTCATAGTGAGATGGAAAGAGATGAAAAAATTTTTGTCTTAGGAGAAGATGTTGCTGCAAGAGGAGGAGTATTTCTAGCTACTGATGGTCTATTGGAAAAATTTGGTATTGAAAGAGTTATAGATACACCTCTTGCAGAATCATCTATATGTGGTATAGCTATTGGTGCTGCTGTAAACGGTATGAGACCAATTGCTGAGATTCAATTTGCAGATTTTGTATGGCCAGCAATTAATCAAATTGTAGGAGAAGCATCTAAAGTAAGATATGGTACATTTGGTAAAAAAACCTGTCCTATAACTATTAGGATTCCTTATGGAGGTGGTGTAAGAGGAGGACTATACCATTCGCAAAGTATTGAGGTTCTTTTTGCACACACTCCTGGATTGAAAGTTATAGCACCAGCTACTCCATATGATGCAGCGGGATTACTTAAGAGTTCTATAAGAGATGATGATCCTGTTGTTTTTTTAGAACATAAGAAAACTTATAGATTAGTTAAAGGAGAGGTGCCAAGTGATGACTATAGTATACCTATAGGGAAGGCTGAAGTAAAAAAAGAAGGAGAAGATATAACTATAATTACATATGGTCTAATGTTACATTATGTATTACAAGCAGCAGAAGAATGCAAAAATTTAGGAATAAATGTTGAGGTAGTAGATTTGAGGACTTTAAGGCCTATTGATTCAGAAACTATAATTGATTCAGTAAATAAAACTGGAAGGGGATTAATTGTTCAAGAGGATACTAAAGCTATTAGCGTTTCTTCAGAAGTAGCCGCTATTATTGCAGAAAATTGTTTTTTTAATTTGGATGCTCCTGTAAGTAGAATAACACCTATAGAAATACCCCCTATGCCGTTTTCTCCACTTCAAGAAGCTGAATATATGCCTTCAAAAAACAAAATTCTTGAGGGTATAAAAAGATTGATGGAGATATAAATGGAAATTAAAATAGAATTACCTCATGTTGGAGAATCTGTAACTGAAGCAATAATAGATAAATGGTTAATAAAAATTGACGAACCTGTAAAAAAATATGACCCAATTTTGGAAATTATTACAGATAAGGTATCTATGGAAATTCCATCTCCATACTCAGGTAAGTTAATTAGTACTTTAGTGAATGAAGGGGAAACTGTAAAAATGGGAAATCCCATAGCAGTTATGGAAATCTCCGATAATGATTATAAACCTATTGTAAATAAAAATGAAATCCCAGATGATTCGATAATTGGTACATTCTCAGACGGAGCAAATGTCGGTCCTACTGGAGGAGAATTTTTAGATACTAGTATTTTAGAAATTGATTCTAATATCCCTAATTCTTCTTCTGATTTTGATACGGTAGATGACGACTCAAAAAAATATTCTCCTATAGTCATACGTCTTGCAAAAAAACATGGAATTAATCTAAATGATATTAAAGGTAGTGGTAATAACGGACGTATTACTAAAGTTGATGTGACTGATTATTTAGATAAATTAAATATTACTTCAAATACTAGTAATGATAATGATGATATTATAAATCCAAATCCATTAAGAAAAATAATAGCCGAAAGAATGAAAATATCTTTTTCTGAAATTCCTCATGCTTGGTCTAGTATAGAAATAGATATGACTAACATTAAAGAAATAATTGATTTAAATAAAGAAAGAATCTTAAATCAATTTGACTTAAAATTGACCTATTTACCCTTTTCCGCAATTGCAGTATCTAATTCACTAAAAGAGAATAAATTCTTAAATTCTTCCTGGGATAATGGGAAAATTATTTTACATAAAAATATTAATTTAGGAATAGCTATGGCTGGTAAAGATGGCTTAGTAGTCCCTGTAATTAAGAATTCCGACAATTTAAGTTTCTTAGATTTATGTAAGAATTTAAATGAATTGACAGAAAAAGCTAGAACGGCAAATCTAGATTTATCTGATATGAAATCTGGGACATTTACATTAAATAATACAGGGGCACTTGGATCGGTGATAGGTGGGGCTATAATTAATTATCCTCAGGCAGCAATAGTGACTACTGAATCTGTCATTAGAAGACCAACTGTGATTGAAAGTAATGGTATAGAAGAAGTACAAATTAGATCTATTATGAACTTATGTTTATCATTTGATCATCGAATCATTGATGGTGCCGAAGCTGCGTTTTTTTTACAATCTATAAAGAAAAATTTAGAGTCTTTTGATAAAGACTATAAAATAATTTGAAAGATATAGCACCAATCAACATAATTTATTGTGGACTTATGGATTATGTTAGAGCTATGAAATTTCAACAAATTATTCATTCACAAAGAGTAAATAATTTAAGAGAAGATACAATTATTATTTTAGAACATCCTAATACCATAACACTTGGTAGAAGATCTGATCAATCACATATAATTACCCCACAAAATAAACTAGAAGATTCTGGATTTAAAGTAGTAACTACAGATAGAGGAGGTCAGGCAACATTTCATGGTCCAGGGCAACTTATAATTTATCCAATAATTAATGTTAAAGAGCATAATTTTGGACCAGTTGGTTATGTTAGGTTTTTAGAAGATATTATTATATCTTCGACGAATAAATTAGGTGTAAAAACTAGAAAGATTGAAGGAGAAACGGGTGTTTGGGTTGATACTGATAATAAAATATTAAAAAAAATTGCATCAATTGGAGTGAAAATTTCTAATGGTGTCTCATTGCATGGTTTAGCGCTAAATGTTTCTACAGAACTTAAGATGTTCAGGCATATTATTCCATGTGGAGAACCTGATTCTGAATTTACAAACCTGAATAATGAGTTAAATGATGATATTTCTGTTAAAGATGTATCTAATTTACTTATTAAAGAGATTTGTTTTTCTTTAGGTAAAGTAGATACAAATGAACATTTCGACTTTAGTGACTAGGAAACAAATAAATGAATAAAACTGGAAGCACTTTAATATATCTTGAGTGTCCATTAACTGGAGAAAAATTTGAACCTGACTATCCTCATAGGATAAATCCATCTAATGGTAAACCTCTTTTGGCAAAGTATGATTATAAAATCGCTTCAAAAACTCTAACAAAATCAAATTTATCTAAACGTAACCCTGATCTATGGAGATATAGAGAAGTTTTACCAATTAGAGATTTCAGTAATATTTTTTCACTAGGAGAAGGATTTACGCCATTAATAAAATCTAATAGATTATCTTCTCACTTAGGGTTGAAAAATTTATGGATTAAAGATGAGAGCTTAAATCCTACTGGTTCATTTAAGGCTAGAGGATTAGCTGTAGCAATTTCTAGAGCATATGAATTAGGGATTAGAAATATTACTATGCCATCGGCGGGTAATGCCGCTGGAGCTATGGCTGCATATGCTGCGAAAGCTGGGATGAATGCAAATGTTTTTATGCCTAAAGATGTACCTTTGGCAAATTATATGGAATGTAAATATTATGGTGCAAATGTTGAACTTATAGATGGCTTTATCAATGATTGTGGAAGAATATCATCTGAACTAGCTGAAAAAAATGATTTATTTGATATTTCTACTATGAAAGAACCTTATAGGGTTGAAGGAAAAAAAACTATGGCTTATGAAATAGTTGAGCAGTTGGGATGGTCAGTACCCGATGTAATTATTTATCCTACAGGTGGTGGAACGGGTGTTGTTGGAATATGGAAAGCAATGAATGAAATGCAAGAATTAGGATTGATAGGTAGTGAAAGACCAAAAATTATTTCTGTTCAAGCAGAAGGTTGTTCTCCTATATTTAACGCATTTATAAAAGGGAAAAGATTTTCTGAAGAATTTTCTAATCCCAACACCTTAGCTTCTGGAATGCGTGTTCCAAGTGCAATAGGTGACTTTTTGGTTTTGGATGCTGTTAGGGAGAGTGGAGGTAAGGTTATGGTTGTGAGTGATAAATCCATGATAAAATCAGTGGAACTTTTATCACAATTTGAAGGGATTTTTTCAGCTCCTGAAGGAGGTGCAACTTTATCTGCACTTCAAAAATTAATTATAACGGGTGAAATTAGTAATGATATGAATATTGTTTTAATGAATACTGGGACATCTTTAAAATATATTGAAGCAGTAAATGCAAAAAACTAATATTCTATTATGTGACTTTCTACGCCATTAGGGTATTTTTCTTTATATTCTTCAAAAAGGATTCCCATTATAAAAGAGTTGTATCTCGAACCATGGTGTGGTCTACTTTGTCTTAAAGTTCCTTCATGTTGGAATCCTATATTCTCAAACATATTCTTTGCATTTAGATTATATTCGGGCACATCTACCCATGCTCTGTATAAATCTAAATGTTCAAAAATGTGTTCCAACATAGCTAGAACTGAGGCTGTTCCAAATCCTTTATGCCACTTAGTTTTATCACCGATCAATATAGATATTTGAGCATCTCCCAAAGGTTCATCTATAGTAAGTTGACCTTCTCCTATATGTAAGTTATCTAATGTATAAATTGAAAAAATATCTCTGTGAGGTTCATGGTTAGGATCATGAAACGTATTATCCCATTCTTCTTTTTTAGCAGATAACATTTTTACTGGATCATAACCTAAGTGAGCCGCGTCTCCATATGTATATCTTCCGAACCAAGATTCATTAACATTTTCGTCCTCTAGCCACTTTGAGATTCTTTCCACATCTTCGCGTATAACTTGTTTTAGATTGACTCTTTGCATATTATTTTTTTTTGATTAATTTATTATATTTACATTATATAAAAATTTATAAAAACATTATTAATAGTGTTAGATATGTATTTTTAACTTAAAAGAAGTAGAGAGGAAAAATAATATGTCAGATCATTGGAAAATGGAAGCTGAAATTGAATATTGTGTACCATGTGGCTATGGAAATTTAGCTTCTTACATGATGAGTGAATTGTTTCAAGCGGCAGGCCCTGCACTTGCTATATCAGTAGTTCCTGGTCATAGTGGTGCTTTCAAGGTTACAGTGGATGGAGTAGTTTTATGGGATAAAACTAAAGAAGGTAGATCGCCTCATATAATGGAAGTGAAAGATTTAAAAGCAAAAGTTGCAAATATGATTGAATCTGGAGCTGTTATTCAATCAAGTTAATAAGAATTAATTAGTATATTTTTGTTGACAGTCACTAAATACTTGATCACAAAAAGGGCTAATGCTATTCTCTTATTGTGACATTTTATAGTGTTAAATTATTTTGTTGATAATGTGTATTAATTTAACTCATTTATATGGAAATTTGTAATTAAAATGGAAGATTATTTACATCAATACGGTGTATTAGTTTTATATTCTTTATTAGCAATTGCTGTTCCAGTTGGTATGTTACTTTTGAGTTACTTCGCAACTTTCCTAAAAATAAGACCTTCTGTTCCTTCAAAAGTTAAATCTGCAGCATACGAAAGTGGGTTACCTCCTTTTGGGCCTAAACCTGTGATGTTTAACTTTAGGTATTATTATTATGCTATTCTTTTTGTAGTTTTCGATGTAGAGACTGTTTTGGTTTTTCCTTGGGCTGTTAAATATGGCGTTATGACTAAACAGTTTGGATTAATAGCAATGTTTGCAATGTTTGTTTTTTTATTTGTAGCTACTGTACCTTTTATATATGCATGGCGTAAAGGAGACTTAGAGTGGATTTACAACAAAGATTAGACAATGATAATGTTGATGGTTATGGTGTCCCTATACCTATTGATTCTGATGGACCATTACATGAAATTACTTGGTCTATGGATAAGGATGAAGGGAGTTCAATTAATGAGATTAAAGCTAATAATATTGAGCCCTTACCAGAACCATTAATAGATGTACCAAAAGATGTTAAAAATAGTGTTATGGTTACATCTGTAGATTACCTACTTAATTGGGCTAGAAAATCTTCAATGTTTCCTATGCAATTTGGATTGGCTTGTTGTGCTTTTGAGATGATAGCTACCGCTATGGCGCGTTATGATATTTCCCGTTTTGGAATGGAAGCAATGAGAGCAAGCCCTAGACAAGCTGATCTCATGATTGTTGCGGGTACTGTCACTTGGAAAATGTCAGTGCCTCTCAAACGTCTTTATGATCAAATGCCAGAACCTAAATGGGTAATTTCAATGGGTGTTTGTGCAACTTCAGGTGGCCCATATTATCAGAGCTATTCTGTTGTTCCAGGTGTAAATCATATTGTTCCTGTTGATGTTTATGTACCTGGATGTCCTCCTAGGCCTGATGCACTTTTATACGGCATAATGCAATTGCATGATAAGGTGAGAAGATATAGTTTATCTAGTAATCCGGCAGGATATCGATGACAGATAAATGGAATGGTAATTTACTTGGTAAGAGTCTAGAAAAATTTTTCCCGGATACTGTTGATGATTCTAATGATAATGATGTTTGGATAAAAAGTGATAAAATACTTTTCGTTTGTGAAGGATTGAGAGATTTACCTGAATTTAAATTTGACTTATTAAATAGCTTAACAGCTGTAGACTATATAGATTATTTTGAAGTTATATATCATCTTACTTCTTTACCTATGAATGCCTCAGCAGTAATTAAATCTAAAGTGGGATTTGGTCGAAATAAACCTAAGATTTCTAGCGTTGTTAATATATGGAGAGGGGCAGATTATCAAGAAAGAGAAGTTTGGGATTTACTAGGAATAGAGTTTTCATCTCATCCGAATATGAAAAGACTTTTTTTGTGGGAAGGCTATCCAGGACACCCATTACGTAAAGATTATATAACGTATGACCAATCAATAGTTACAGGTGATAAAAAATAAATATGCCTTCTACTCAACCTATTACTGTTAATCTTGGTCCACAACATCCCTCTACTCATGGTGTTTTTAGAATGAGAGTCACATTTGATGGTGAGGAAATAGTGGATGTAGAACCAGTTTTTGGATATTTGCATAGAGGTTCAGAAAAATTGGCTGAAGAAAGAACTTATACTCAAGTTCTGACTCTTACAGATAGGATGGATTACGTTTCTTCTATGCTAAATAACCAAGCTTATATTTTAGCGGTTGAAAAGTTGGCCAATATCAAACCTTCTCCAAGAGGTGTTTGGCTACGTATGATTGCATCGGAATTACAAAGGATAGCGAGCCATTTAGTAGCTACAGGTTTTCTTATACAAGATTTAGGTGCTCTTGGAACTCCCTTAATTTATTCAATGAGACAGCGAGAATATATTTTAGATCTTTTTGAAATGTTATGTGGTGCTCGTATTACTAATTCTTATTTGAGACCTGGTGGTGTTTATATGGATGCTCCAGAAGAATTTTGGCCTGCACTTGATCAAGTACTTATGGATGTACCTAATGCTTTTGATGAATTGGAAGAATTATTATCAAATAATGAGATAATTGTTTCAAGAACCAAAGGTATTTCTGTTTTGTCTCCTGAAATTATGGTTAACGCTTCCATCACAGGACCAATACTTAGAGCAGGAGGTGTTGATTGGGATTTAAGGCACCGAAATCCTTATGATTTTTATGATCAAATTGAATTTAATAGGCCATTACACGTAGATTCAGATAATTTTTCAAGATTTTGGGTTAGGATTCAAGAAGGAAGAGAAAGTCTAAAAATTATTAGACAATGTATAGATAATATAAAGCCAGGTCCTGTTAGACCCTCTTTTGATGATGTACCTAGATTAGTACGTCCTCCAGAAGGAGATGCTTATGTTTCTATAGAAGGTTCAAAAGGGGAATTAGGATTTTATTTAGTTAGTGACGGAAGTATTTCTCCATATAGATGTCACGTTAGAGCCCCATCATTAATTAATTTGACTCTTTTGAGAGAAATGTTGATTGGTCAACTGTTCAATGATTTATTTGTAAGCTTTGGAAGTATTGATTTAAATATGGGAGAAGTTGATAGATAATGGAAATTTTAACAAATAATGATCTTTTTCGACTATTTTATTGTAATATCGTATCCTCCGATCAATGTGATGAAATTGGTAAATATTTTGGATTTCTGCCAGCAGAATTTGCTTGGGTAGCATTTTTGTTTTCTGGGATCATGGTTAGCTTTATATTTATAAATGGGATTTTAGGAGCCGTTATTTTTTCAATTTGGGCAGAGAGAAGATTGTATGGGAGATTTCAGAATCGGTCTGGACCTAACCGTTGGGGACCATTAGGTATATTTACTTCTACAGCAGACGCAATTAAGGTAATGTTTAAAGAAGATGTCATTCCAACTGATGCTGATAAATTATTATTTATACTTGCCCCTATTTTAATGGTATTTCCTGTATTTATGATTTTTTCTGTAATACCTGTTGGAATTAGTACTTTTGTAGTCGATCTAAATGTAGGATTATTATTTATTTTAGCTATAACTTCTATGAGTGGTTTAGCTGTGGTTATAGCATCGTGGGCTTCTGGGAATAGGGTGGCAATTTTTTCTGGTCTTAGAGCTGTAGCAGTATTAATCAGCTATGAAATTCCTATGGCACTATCATTAGTTGGTGTGCTAATGATTTCAGGAACTTTATCCTTAAACGGAATAGTTGAATCTCAGAAAATTCCTTTTATTTTTTTGCAACCTTTAGGGTTTATTGTTTTTTTCTTAGCTTCTTTAGCGGAAATTAATAGGACACCTTTTGATTTAACAGAAGCTGAATCAGAGTTAGCTGCAGGTTATTTAAATGATTACTCTAGTATGAAATTTGGTATTTTTTTCCTAGCTGAATTTGCTGCAGCTATTGGTGCTTCAGCTGTGATATCTACGGTTTTTCTAGCAGGATGGAAAGGTCCTGAATTATTACCTGGAGAGTTTTGGTTTGCAATAAAACTTGGATTAGTTCTATTTTTGATTGTATGGGTTCGTATGTCGTGGCCTAGAATGAGAATTGATCAAATATTACATCTAGCTTGGAAAGGCTTATTCGAATTAACTTTGATTAATATCATTGTTACAGCCATAATGATAGCTATTGAGCCAGAACCTAGTGTGAATCAAATGTGGATAATGGCTGGGATAAATTGGATTATTTGTATTATATCTTTGGTTTTAGTGAGTAAATTATTAAATAGAAAAAATAAAATTAATACATCTGAATCCTCAAAATCATATCCAGTGGCTGTAGAAAAACTTAATAAATCACTTATTCAAAAAAAGGAAGTTTACTAAATGATTGGTCTAGGTTTACTTAAAGGATTAAAAGTTACTCTGGTGAATTTTTTTAGATTCCCCGCTACCATTCAATATCCTAATAAGAGAGTTTGGGTGGGGGAATATTCTAGATATCACAACATCTCACCAATTAAATTATTAATTAATTCCCCCAAAAATACTTTTATGTCATTTTTTGGTATGGCAGAAATTCCTGTTAAGATACCTCAATCACCTAGATTCAGAGGTAATGAATTTGCTTGGTTTGAGGATAGATGTACAGGTTGTGCAAGTTGTGCAAAGTATTGCCCTTTAGGAATTATTGAAATTGTTACATCTCCTGGTTCCATAGATATTCAAGAAGGTGAGAGTTATTCTATCGACGTTTTCGATATTGATATTGGCAGATGTATGTTTTGTGGTTTATGTGTAGAAGCTTGCCCTTATGATGCTTTACATATGGGTACCACTTTTGAAAGAAGTACCAACATAAGAAATAAACTTGTTATTAGTAAAGATGAATTGAATAATTCCCTAAAAAAACCTAGTTCATGGTATAGACCTCAATTGGAAGAAAGGAACTTTAACCCTTTTGATTCAGATATTGATGATCATTATGAGGCTGGGAGACATGAAAAACCTGAAGATAAAGAAATGAAAAATAAATGGGTGGATAGAAGTTAGAAA
>CAZBHC010000010.1:0-6455 GCA_964491775.1 uncultured Dehalococcoidales bacterium
GATAAAGAGTGTAGTTTTGATGAAGCAGCTCCTGGTATTAATAATATTGAAACTGCATTTTCTCAACTATATGAGTTAGTCACAGAAAAAAAGATTTCACTAGATAAGCTTGTATCTGCATTATCAGTAAATCCATCAAAAATTTTAAATCAAGAGACATATGGTTCATTATATTTAAATAAACCAGCTGAATTAACAATTTTTGATCCTAATACTTCTTGGGTAGTAAATGAAAAAACTTTATTATCGAAAAGTTCTAATACTCCTTTGAAGGGAAAGTTACTAAATGGAAAGATTGTCTTAACTATTTTTAAAGGAAAGATTGTGTACGATGAACTCTGATGCCAGATTAATACTTGAGGATGGTACTGTTTTTAAAGGTAAAGGATTTGGATCCAATGTAGAAGTAATTGGTGAGGTGGTATTTAATACATCAATGACTGGTTATCAAGAAATGTTAACTGATCCTTCATATGCTGGACAAATATTAATTCCGACCTATCCTTTGATAGGTAATTACGGGATAAATAAAATGGACGTAGAATCAAATAAAGTACAAGTGTCTGGGTTCGTAGTAAGGAACCATTGTGAAAATCCATCTCATCCATTATCAGAAATGACAATTGATCAGTATTTATTTGATAATAAAATACCAGGAATTTCAGGTATAGATACTAGATCTTTAGCAAAAAAAATCCGTTCTAGTGGTGTAATGATGGGATTAATTACTTTTGAAGATGATATTGATTTATCCATATTAAAATTGAAAACCTCAAAAAAATATGAAGAAACTGATTCAGTCTCTAATATCACTACAGATGGTATGTACAAATGGGAAAATGATAATTTTGAGAAATCTAAATCTTTTGTTGATATGTATAGCCGTTCAAAAAAAACTAATTCAGAAAATAAAATACCAAATATTTTGATAGTTGATTTTGGAATAAAATATAATATACCTCGTTCAATTAGAGCTAGAGGTTGTGATGTAAAAATTGTACCACCTTTTGGATCTTATTCTGAAATATTAGACTTAAATCCAGATGGGATAATACTCTCTCCAGGACCTGGAGATCCTAAACTACTAGATAAAATTACAAGAGAAATACGAAAAATAGTAGGTATTGTACCTATAATGGGAATTTGTTTAGGTCATCAGATTATTGCTAGATCTATGGGTGCAAGAACATTTAAATTACATTATGGTCATAGAGGAGGTAATCAACCAGTGAAGGATTTATTTTCTGGTAATATTTATGTCACCGCTCAGAATCATGGTTATGCAGTAGATAAGAATCATCTGCCTAAAGATTTTGAAATTAGTCATATCAATCTTAATGACGATACAGTTGAAGGATTAGTTAATGAAAAGTTGAATATTATGACTATTCAATATCACTCGGAAGCTTCTCCAGGACCACATGATTCAGAATATTTATTTGATAGATTTCTCTCAATGGTTACAAATGAAATGGGAAAGAAGTTATAAATTTGAATTCGAATAAAATTAATAAAAAAAAGGTATTGGTTATAGGCTCAGGACCGATAATTATAGGTCAAGCAGCTGAATTTGATTATGCAGGTACTCAGGCTTGTAAATCTTTAAAAGAAGAAGGAATTGAGGTAGTTTTAGTAAATTCTAATCCAGCAACTATTATGACCGATCGTGACATTGCAGATCGTATATATATAGAACCTCTAAATGTGGAAGTTATAGAGAGAATAATTGAAAGAGAAAGACCATATGGATTGATTCCTACTTTAGGTGGGCAAACTGCACTTAATTTATCTGTAGATTTATTTAATTTAGGAATTTTAAAAAAATATTCTGTAAAAGTTTTAGGAACTTCAATATCTTCTATTGAAAGAGCAGAAGATAGAGAAAAGTTTAATTCTTTACTAAAAAAGATTGATGAACCAATTTTGCCTTCTTTCGCTGTAGATAATCTTGATGATGCTGTTTTAGCGGCTAATGAAATTGGTTTCCCTTTAGTTATTAGACCCGCTTATACACTTGGAGGTACCGGAGGTGGGATAGCTTACAATTTTGAAGATTTAAATAGGATTACAACTTCGGGATTAAACGCTAGTAAGGTTAATCAAGTTTTAGTAGAGAAATCATTGTTAGGATGGAAAGAAATAGAATATGAAGTAATGAGAGACGCATCAGGGAATGTCATTACTATATGTAATATGGAAAATATCGATCCTATGGGAGTTCATACTGGTGATTCCATTGTAGTTGCTCCAAGCCAGACTTTAAATGATAAAGATTATCAGAGATTAAGGAGTTCAGCGTTAAGGATTATATCTGAATTGGGAATAATTGGTGGTTGTAATGTTCAATATTCATATAGACCTAGTTCAGTAGTTAGTGAAGAATTAGATTCTGATTCAAATTATCTTGAAGAAGGACCAATGTATTATGTTATCGAAGTTAATCCTAGAGTTAGTCGTTCCTCGGCCTTAGCTTCAAAAGCCACTGGATATCCTATAGCAAGGGTTGCTGCAAAATTAGCGTTAGGAAGAAGATTAGATGAGATTTCAAATTCAGTAACAGGAAAGACTACAGCAGCTTTTGAACCTGCTTTAGATTATTGTGTGGTTAAAATACCTAGATGGCCATTTGATAAATTTCGTGAAGGAGATCGCACTTTAGGTACCCAGATGAAAGCTACTGGGGAAGTTATGGCTATAGATAGAAATTTTGAATCTGCTTTACAAAAAGCGGTAAGATCATTAGAAAATGGAAGAGGTTCACTTTTATGGGAGGGTTCTGATTTAGATAGTAAAGAACTAAAACCTAATGATGATAGGTTATGGTCTATCATGAAATTTTTACGTAATGATGGAAATTATATAGATGCTACTAAAAAAACTTTTATAGATCCTTGGTTTACTTTCGCATTGCAAAATATAGTAGATATTGAAAAAAAACTAATTAACAATAAATTATCTAATGAAAATTTAAGAGAAGCCAAAGAGTTTGGATTTTCAGATAATCAAATTGCTGCATTGTCAGATCTCTTACCTGATCAAGTTAGAAAATTAAGAAAATCCTATGGAATAATACCGGTTTATAAAATGGTTGATACTTGTGCAGGTGAGTTTGAATCAGTTACACCTTATTTTTATTCAACATATGAAATAGAAAATGAAGCATTTTCCGAAGATACTAAAAAGGCAATAGTACTAGGGAGTGGACCAATTAGAATTGGGCAGGGGATAGAATTTGATTATTGTTCAGTTCATGCTGCCTGGGCATTAAAAAAATTAGGATATTATAGCGTTATGATTAATTCAAATCCTGAAACTGTTTCTACGGATTTTGATACTTCTAGGCGACTTTATTTTGAACCTTTAGATGAAGAAAGTGTTATGAATATTTTAGAAAACGAAAAAATAATTGATAGTTCAGGATCATCAAATTGTCCAGGTACATTAGTACAATTTGGTGGGCAAACTGCTATTAATTTATCACAACATTTAGGGAAGAATAATTTTCCAATTTTAGGTTCTAGTCACGAAGTAATTGATTTAGCTTCTGATAGAGGGAAATTTGAAAAAATATCTTCTGAAAATGGACTTCCGTTACCTCCAGGAGGTACTGCAAAAAATCATGAATTAGCTATTGATATTGCTAATAATATTGGTTATCCAGTTCTTGTTAGACCAAGTTATGTTTTAGGTGGAAGAGCAATGGAAATTATTCAAAATCAATCAGAAATAGTAAGATATTTTAATAAGATTTCTGATGATATAACAGACCAAAATATTCTTATTGACAAATATCTTACAGGTATAGAAGTTGAAATTGATGTTGTTTCTGATGGCGAAAATATTCTTATTCCTGGAATTATGCAACATATAGAAAGAGCCGGAGTGCATTCTGGAGATTCTATGGCAATATATCCTTCTGTTTCTCTTACTGATAAGGAGATAGAAAAACTTGTCGAATATACTAGAATGATTGCTAAATCTCTTGGAACTATTGGATTAATGAATATCCAATTCGTTATTACGGGTTCTGGTAATTATAGATCTATAAGAAGTTCTGAGATTGAGAAGAATGATTCTGATTCAAAAATTCATATAATTGAGGTTAATCCTAGATCTTCTAGAACAATACCTTTTATTTCAAAAGTGACTAATATTCCTATGGTTGAAATAGCAACTTCAGTTATGTTAGGAAAAAAACTAAAAGATTTATCTTATGGAATAAATCTTATACCATCGAAAAAAATTTTTGCTGTAAAAGCTCCAGTTTTTTCAATGTCAAAATTAGCTGGAGTAGATACATATTTAGGTCCTGAAATGAAATCTACAGGAGAAGTTATGGGAATCGATAAAAATCCTAACTCAGCTATGGCAAAAGCATTAATTGCTTCGGGTTTAGTTATTAAATCTGGGGCATCAGTTTTGATAAGTGTGGCAGATATTGATAAACAGGATTCGATACCATTAATTAAAGATTTAGATCGTTTAGGGCATAAAATTTATTCTACTTCAGGTACATCTAAAATAATAAAGGATTTAGGCATAGAAGTTATCGTAGTAGAAAAAAGACTAAATAATAATGAGAATAAAAATGTAGTTGATATTATAAGGGATGGCACTGTTGAAATGGTCGTCAATACAGTTACTGGAGATAGATCTGTTATCCAAGATGGATTTTATATTAGGCGATCCGCTTCCGAAATGAATATACCTTGTTTTACATCTATTGATACAGCAAGATGTGCCGTAGAGTCAGAAAATTCAGATGTTTCAAATTCTTATAATGTAATGACTATGAATGAGTATGTATTAGGTTAATTTTTTTTTACAGCCGAAATTGATAACCATAAACGAGGTACACTACTAAGTTTCATATCATCCCAAACATCTTTTAGTGATTTTTGTAAAACATCACACCCTTTGTCTAGTGGGACTCCGGGTAAAATTCCTTCTATCCAATCTGAAAATCCAGAAATATGGTGATATCCATCTTGAGGTACTTCAATCCTTTGGATATCTTTTACTACTACACTGAAACCTGCGTTCTCTAAAATAGAAATATATTCTTCAGGGGTAAGCTGTTTTCGAGATTCTACTTTAGCTGATTTATCGGGAGAAAGTCCATATTCATTTTTTAAAACCCTTAGCGATCTAATCATCCATTTTCTATAAAAAGTGTGAGTCTCAGGAGGGTGAGAACCCTCAAAAAAAGAAGTATTGAAAACAAAAATCCCGTCTGTTTTTAGTTGATTTTTGATTTGCTTAATTAGGGATAATTTATCTGGGACATAGTGTATAGAATTACAGTAAATTACTGCTTCTACTTTATCTTTTAGTACTTCTTTCAAATTTTGTACTTCAGAATGAATAAATTTTACTGTGGCTTGTTTTTTTTCACCAATTTCCTCAGAAGCAGTCTTTAATGCGTTTGAAGAATGGTCGACAGCATAAACAATACAATCGCTAGCATCTTTTTTAATCTTGTTAAGAATTAATTTAGTAATTAATCCTGTCCCACATCCTAAGTCCACTATAGATTTTTGATCTTCTATTTTTGCTAGATCAAGCAGTCTTTTATTAATCTTTTTATAAAAAGGAAGTTTTGAAAAACTTGAAAAAGAATATTCTTCTGAGTAATTGGACACTGAATCTTCTCACTATGTATCATAATTTATAAACAAAAATTATTTCAAATCAATTATTAGTATATCTATATTTTGTTGTAAAGTACAAATAGCTATGAAAACCAGATTAATATATATTTTATTATTTAGTTTAGTTATATGTAGTTCATGCAAAATTAATAATCAGGGTCAACCTATGATCTTTGCTGCTGCATCACTCCATGATGTTTTATTAGATTTATCTTTAGAATATGAAAAAAAATTTCAAAGAAAAATCAGATTTAATTTTGGAGGTTCTAATAGCTTGGCTACACAAATAAAATCATATAATGCTCCAGCTGATGGAGTGATTTTTTCTGGTTCGCAACCATTAAATTTATTAGTAGAGTCAGAACATGTAAGACAAGAAGATATTTTTATTTTTTGCGAGAATCTACTTGTTTTAGCATGGTTAAACGATAAAAACAAAGTTGAATCAGTATCTGAATTAGTTTCTAAAAAAGGTAAAATTGCTATTGCAGATAAAAATTTAGCTCCTGCTGGATTATATTCATATGAAGCACTAAATAATTCAGGAATTTTAGATAAAATTTCAAATAGATTGATTTATCTGCCAAACGTTAGAAATGCTTTGTATACATTATCTACTGGGAATTCAGATTATGCCATGGTATATTTATCCGATTTAAAAAGTACAGAAAAAAATTTTGAATATATGCTTGTAGATCATCATTACTATTCTCAGATTTTTTATCCAATGTCATCTATTATAGGATCAGAATTAAAATCAGAAGTAGAATTGTTTTTTAAATTTTTACGTTCCAATTATTCAAA
>CAZBHC010000011.1:0-78337 GCA_964491775.1 uncultured Dehalococcoidales bacterium
AGATCTACACAAGACCTTTCTATTTCTACTTCCCTTAAATCAATCCTATCATCTAATTCTATAACTCTTTGAGATTGATCAACATCTCTATTTTTTAATGCCTTAACTGATCTAAGTAGAGCATCTTCAACCATTCCAGACATTACGACGAGATCACTTTCAAGTATAGATAATTCTTTATCAAATTCTTCTCTTGCCATAATTTTTTTCCTTATAATATATTAACCGATCCTACCTGTAACATATGCTTCAGTGCGTTCATCTTTTGGATTATCAAAGACTTGTTTATTTTCACCATATTCAATTAATCTACCTATTCTTTCTTCTCCAGACATCATTACTAATGCATAATCTGAAATTCTAGCAGCTTGTTGCATATTATGAGTAACTATAATGATGGTTACATTCTTTGAAATTTCTTTTATAAGATTCTCAATAGATTGAGTAGAAATTGGGTCCAGTGCTGAAGCTGGTTCATCCATTAAGATTATTTCAGGATTTACAGCTAGTGTTCTTGCTATACATAATCTTTGTTGTTGCCCACCTGAAATTCCCAATCCTGAATCATTTAGTCTATCCTTAACTTCGTCCCACAATGCTGCTTTTCTTAATGAATTTTCAACAACTTCATCTAAATTTACATTTAGTCCATTTACTCTTGGTCCAAATGCAACATTATCGTATATGCTTTTAGGGAAAGGATTAGGTTTTTGAAAAACCATACCTATTTTATATCTAATTTCTGTAGCATCAACATTTTTATCATAGATATTTTGATCTTCGAATAAAACACTTCCTGTCACTTTAGCACTAGGTATTAGGTCATTCATTCTATTAATGCATCTAATCAGTGTGCTTTTTCCACAACCTGAAGGTCCTATGAGGGCTATAACTTTCTTTTCGGGGACTGAAAAAGTTACATTTTCTATAGCTAATGCATTTCCATATTTTACTGATAAATTATTTATTTCAATTATTGGGTTAGAAAAATTAATTATTTTTTCTTTATTAATTTCTTTTGTTTCGATTTGATTATTATCGGTACTCATTATTGATCAATTCTCTATAATTTAACTATTGAATACGATTTTACTAAGTTTTTGTTAACGTTTTGAAAACAAAATATATTTTTGATATTTATATATGAAGATTAAAAAAAATTCTATATTTAATATGTCTTTTAATGATTTAGAAACCTTTTTGGATAATTTAGGTGAATCTAAATTTAGAGCAAAACAAATATGGAGATCTATTTATCATGAAGGGAAAGAATCCTTTTTTGATATGACTAATATAAGTAATAATTTACGTTTATTATTATCTGAAAAAATATCTATTGATTTATTGCATAAAAAATTTTTTCTATCATCCAAAGATCTTTCTACTGATAAAGCTTTATTTGAGCTAGAAGACGGAGAATTAATCGAAACAGTATTAATGAGATACAAAGAAGATGGGCATAGGAATTCTCGTAAAACAGTTTGTATATCTACTCAAGCAGGATGTGCATTAGGTTGTACTTTTTGTGCAACTGGGCAACAGGGCTTCAGGCGGAATCTTACTTTTGGAGAAATAGTAAAACAAGTATTATATATGAGGAAATTAGCTTTATCTGAAGATATGGATGAAATTGCAAAAAACCTTAGAAGTAAAGGTGAAATACAAGGTGTAACAAATATAGTTTTTATGGGAATGGGTGAACCATTAGCAAACTATGATAATACAATTTCAGCAATTAGAATATTGAATGATCCCTTAGGTCTAAATATTGGGGCAAGGCATATTACAGTTTCTACTGTAGGGTTAATTCCTCAAATATTGAAACTTTCAGAAGAAAAATTACAAATAAATTTAGCTGTTTCTTTACATGCAGCAGATAATGAGACTAGATCAGCAACTATGCCCGTCAATAAACGTTATCCGATTGAAGACTTAATAAATGCATGTAAAAAATATGTTTCTAAAACTGGGAGAAGGGTATTTTTTGAATATGTATTATTATCAGAACATAATGATTCAGAAGAACATGCATATAAATTAGGTAAATTATTGAATGGTATTAATTGTCACGTAAACTTAATTCCAGTTAATCCTACTATGCAGGGTATATACAATAGAACTAAATCTAATAAAGCTCGGAATTTTCAGGAACAATTAAAAAGATTTAATATACCTTCTACTTTGAGGGTTGAAAAAGGTATTGATATAAATGCTGGTTGTGGACAACTTAGATCAAGGATTGAATTATAATTTATAATTATTTTAACAAAAATTATAGGAATTATTATGTCTTATTTAGAATGGCCTGAAGTTTATAGAAAATTGGGAATTAAGCCTGTTATTAATGCTCAAAGTTGGGTAACAGTATTGGGAGGTTCCATAATGAGAAAAGAAGTATTAGAAGCTATGAATGATGCATCTAAAGTTTTTGTAGATATGATAGAACTCAATAAATCTGCGGGAAAAGTTATAGCGAAAATTTGTAATTCTGAGGCAGGATTGGTCACTAATGGTTGTGCTTCTGCGCAAGTATTAATGTCTGCAGCTTGTATGACTGGTGAAGATGACTACAATGTTGAAAAACTCCCCAATACTGAAGGTATGAAAAATGAGGTAATTATATTTAAAGGTCAAAGAAATAGATATGATAAAGCATTTGAAACATCTGGGGCAATAATTAAAGAATTTGGTACTGAAGAAGATGCTACGGAAGAAGATTTAATTTCTGTGATTTCTAATAAAACTTGTGCTATAGCATATGTAATTATGCCCTTTTATAAGCCAGGAATTGGTTTAAAGAAAACGATAGAAATTGCGCATAAAAATTCCATACCAGTCATTTTAGATGCAGCAGCAGAAATACCACCTAGATCGAACTTACATAGGTTTATAAATATGGGAGTTGATATGGTTGCTTTTTCAGGAGGTAAAGGGATTGGTGGACCTCAATCAAGTGGAATATTAGCAGGTAGAGAAGATTTAATAAATTCAGCTTTTAAGAATTCTCTTAACCTTCATAGTAATATAGCTTGTGTGGGAAGACCGATGAAAGTTTCAAAAGAAAATATTATAGGTTTAGTTACAGCGCTAGAATTATATTTAGATAGTAATGAAGAAGAAGAGTATGATTCGTGGAAAGAAAAGTCTGAATATATTAAGAATCAGCTAAAAGATATTCCTAATTTAGATGTAAAAATAGAAAATACTCCTACTGATAGACAAGGTACTCAACCTATTTTATATTTTCATAAAGATTGGAAAGGGAAATCTCCAGAAAAAATTAAAGAAGAAATGATTAATGGTGATCCACCAATTTATTTAGGAGTAGGTGGATCTAACTTGCACGAATATATAGGGGAAATAAACATAGTGATGACAAATATTATGGAAGGGGAAGAAATAATAATAGCAGATAGGCTTAATAAACTTCTTAGAGAGTGAAATCTACTTTTGAATACCTTTCATATTTCCTGCATTATACATAGAATTCCATTCATCTAAGAAAATTTTATTCCATTCATCTGATAGTTTACTTTTTATCATTTCTTCAAAAACAGGCCAAAAAACGATTATTCCATCGGCTCCATCTTTTAAAGCTTTGTATGCTGTTTCTTTTGATCTTACTAAGGCTGCAGTGACGAACGGTCTATTATCCCAGTTTTTGAATACTTTATTACATTCCCTAATCAATTTTGTTGGATCCCCATCTACGTCATTAAATGGTTCACAAAATGGCAGAATATGAGTGGCTCCTGCCTGGGCAATTGCAACTGCTTGGTTAAGAGTAAATACTGTCGTACAAAATGTTGGAATTCCTGACTTTTTCAGTTCAGTAAAAGCATCTAAAGCATAAGTAGTTGCTGGTATTTTTAAAATAATCTGATCAGACATTTTTGTGAAGTTTTCTCCCACGGATAAAAGCTCTGATGATGAGTGTCCATCAATCTCAACCGCAATTGGTTTATCTGTGATATCGATATATCTTTTTATTACATCATTGAGCTGCCCATATTTTTTTGTCATATCATTTAATACGATTGTATTTGTAACTATACCTACAGCACCACGGTTTAACCATATTTCTAAATCTTCAGGATCTCCAGCTACCCATATAGAAGGCCCATTTAATTCAGATTGAGCATTTTTTGGGTTGCTAAATAGTGGGTTTTTATTTTTCATTTTTATTTTGCAAAGCATCTGCTAAAACTTCGGTAAGATATTTCGCATTTACTCCTGTTCCATCCTCAATTTGTTGTTTACATGATATACCAGTAATTGTAGATATAGACGATTTTGGGGCCTTTCTAATTGCTGGAAAAAGTCTTTCCTCACCTATTTTAATTGAAACATCATAATGTTCTTTTTCAAATCCAAAAGATCCAGCCATTCCACAACAACCAGCATCAATTAATTTTGCGTTATAACCACTAGGTAAATTTAGTGCCTTTAATGCAGAATCTGTCCCAGATAATGCTCTTTCATGACAATGTACATGTAAATTTATATCTTCAATTTTTGAATCCCAGTTGATTTGTTCTTTATCATCTCCACTTGTTTCATTTAAAATATCTTGTATTAAAAAGGTGTTTTCAGCAACAACTTTTGCTTTTTTATTGTTTACTAATAAATCTGGATAATCATCTTTAATAGCAATAATACAGCTAGATTCACATCCAACTATTTTTATTCCTTTTTTGACGTAATTATATAAAAGATCAACATTGTATTCAGCGAAAATTTTTGCCTGATCTAACATCCCTTTTGAGATAATTGGTCTTCCGCAACATTTTCTATCCACAATTAACACCTTAAATCCTAATGCTTCCAATAATTTTGTTGCAGCTATTCCTGATTCAGGGTGGTTGAAATTCATAAATGTATCATGAAATAATACTATTTCTCCTCTAGAACCAGTGGTATTAGGATTCCTTTTATTGAACCAACTTTCAAAAGTTTTTGATACTACTTTTGGAGTCATTCTTCTTTTATCGAGCCCGATTACATAATGTAAAAGTAATCGTGATGGGTATGACCTGATCAAAAAATTTGTAATCTTTGGGAAAAATTTTGATGTTAATGAATTTATTTTATGAACATTAGCTATCATTTTAGATCTAATAGGGATTTTATGAGTTGAGTAATAATTATCCAAAAATTCATACTTAATCTTAGCCATGTCAACATTAGAAGGGCATTCTGATTTACATGATTTACATTCCAAACATAAATCTAAAACATCAAACATTCTTTTTGAAGATAACTCTTCAAAAGGTAATGCACCAGATATAGCGGCTCTAAGTGCATTTGCTCTTCCTCTAGTTGAATGTTCTTCTTCTTGTGTAGCATGGTACGATGGACACATTGCACCACTATACATTTTTCTACATGCTCCAACTCCATTACATTTTTCAATAGCACTACTAAAATTGGTTTCTTTTGACCAATCTAATTTTGTTTCAAATGTTTTGGTTTTATATTTAGTTCCATATCTAAGATTTGAGGTCATAGGTGGGGTATTGAAAATTTTTCCAGGATTCATAATCGAATTAGGATCGAACGTTTTTTTAACATCGCTGAAATATTTAACTAATTTTTTACCAAACATTTTTTCTGCCCAAGCACCTCTCACTATACCGTCTCCATGTTCACCAGTATAAGCTCCACCAAACTCTAGAACTAAATCAGAAATTTCATCTGCAATTGAATGCATTCTTTTTATACCTTCTTCATTTTTTACATTAATCACAGGGCGAACGTGCAAACAACCAACAGAGGCATGTCCATAATATCCAGCTTCAGTTCCATTAGATTTTACTATTTGATCAAATCTCTTAACATATTCAGGTAATTTTTCTGGAGATACAGCTGTATCTTCAACAAATGGAAGAGGTTTAGCGTCACCTGGAATATTCATCATTAATCCTAAACCTGCTTCACGCATACTCCATACTTTAGATTGATCTTGAGGTTTTTCAAGTGTAGTTATTTCTTCACATAAACCTAATTTGGTAATTTTCCTTTCAAGTTTTTTTGTTTGTGATAAAACTTCTTCCTGATTATTTCCTGACATTTCAACTACGATAATATCTGTAGGATTACCTTTCAAAAAATCTATATTTTTAGCAAATCCTATAGATTGTCTTGCTTGTTGTATAATCATTTCTCCAATATGTTCAACAGCTGAAGGAGATTCTGATAATATCTCTACAGTAGCTTCCATCGCGTTTGATATATTATTAAAATGAAAAACAGATAAAATTTTGTATTTTGGTATTTTTACAAGATTTAATTTAGCTTCTAATATAGATACTAATGTTCCTTCTGATCCAACTATAATTTTAGAAAGATTAACATTTTCTCTTTTTTCTATTAGGTCTAAATTATAGCCGCCTACTCTTCTTAAAATTTTAGGAAAATGCAATTTAACTTGTTGAGAAGCATTTGAAGAAATATCTAAGATTTCTCTGTATATTTTTCCTTCAAATGAGTCAAGAGACAATTTATTTTCTAAATATTCTGGTGATATTTCAGAGAAATTAATTTGTTCTCCATTTGATAGTACAGTTTTCAATCCAAGAATTTGATCTACTGTTTTACCATATATTATCGAATGTGAACCACAAGAATTATTACCTATAGCCCCACCTATATTTGCTCTTGCTTTAGTGCTAGGATCTGGAGTAAAAAATAATCCATAGCTTTTCAGGTTTCTATTTAAATTATCAATTGAAATCCCTGGTTGAGTAATTACAAATTTCTCTTCAGGTGAAACTTTTATAATATTATTTAGATATTTTGAAAAATCTACTACTATTCCATTGTTAACAGTTTGACCAGATAATGATGTTCCACCACCTCGGGGAGTGAGAGTCACTTTGTTTTTAAAGGCGAATTCATGAAGTGCAATTACATCCTCATAATTTTGGGGAATTACAACCCCTACAGGATCTATTTTATAAATGGATCCATCAGTTGAATACATTTGCCTGGAATAATCATCAAAACGTATTTCACCAGAAATAAATTTTTTTAATTCATTTTGTATTTCTATTGATGATGTGGTCATAATTTATTTTTATTGGGCAATACTATTGATGCTAATATACTTAAGAACAAAATTCCAATAATTATTCCCATAGAAATGAACACGTCTGACTGTGGACCGACAATATGGCCATGATGTAAATGTTCGAAAATCATTTTTGATCCAATAAAAAATAATATAGTTGCTAGCCCAAATTGTAAAAATCTAAATAAATTTACTAGGTTTGCAATAAGGAAAAATAGTGGTCTTAATCCTAACACAGCCATAGCATTAGAGGACCAAACAATAAAAGCATTGTCGGTAATTCCAAAAACTGTTGGAATTGAATCTACTGCAAAAACTATATCAGTGGAACCTAATACTATCACTGTTAAAAAAAAAGGTGTAGCTATAATTTTTTTAGAATTTGATCGTATAAAAAATTTGTACCCTTGATATTTATCAGAAATCTCAATGAATTTAGAGAATATTTTTACTAATATATTATTTTTAGGGTCAGGATCTTTATTTTTCTTAAAAGCTAATTTATATGCAGTGAAAATTAAAAATATACCTAAAATAACCATTACCCAACCGAACTTAGAAATTATTGCTACTCCTACAGCGATAAAAATTGCTCTGGCTATAAGTGCTCCCACAATTCCAAATGTTAGAGCTCTCATTTTTAAAGAATCTGGAACAGAGAAATAATTAAATATAATTATGAAAACAAATAAATTATCAACACTAAGAGCTAATTCTGAAAGAAAAGCAGTCGTGTATTCAATACCTAGTTCAGTATTACCATATAAAAATATCCATAATCCTACAAGTGCTGCGATTGATTTCCAAAAAACAGTTAAAAGAGCAGCTTGCTTGAATTCAATAACCTTCTCTTTTCTTGACAATATTACAAAATCAAAAAAAAGTAAAACGGCTAAAAAAATATTAAAAATTAACCATATATATAATGAGTCAAACATTTTTTATATTTTGAATAGGGTAAAGCTCGTAAAAAATAAAAACTTCTACAATGATAATATTTTTCCTAATTGTCTATACGATAAATTATGAAATATTTATGATGTTTTTTCGACTTTATAAGTTATTTGACCATTTGGTGTAGATACACTTACTTCATCACCAACTCTACGACCTAATATAGCTTCACCAACTGGAGATCCTATTGAAATCTTTTTTTGTAGTGGGCTTGCTTCTCTAGGTTCAACTAATAGATACTCAATTTCAGTTTTTGAATCTGATTGAACTAATAGAACTTTAGAACCTACCTGTACTCTATTTTTATCAGATTTATTATCAATTATTTCTGCTAATTTCAAAGTGGATTCTATTTCTCTAATCTTTGACATTACCATTCCTTGACTCTCTCTAGCTGCTTCTAAAGGAGCGTTTTCACGAACATCACCATCTGCTGCTGCTCTCTCAATATCACCTGTCAATTTTATTCTTTCTTTTTGCAATTGACCAAGTTGTTTAGTCATATCGTTATAACCACTTTGGGTAAGATTAACTTTTTTATCAGTTGTATTTTTAAGCATCTTTGTTCTTCTTGAGCGTCTTAATCTTAGATGTTGAGCAAGATTAATTTCAGTGAAATTATTTGAGGCAAGGTAAGCTAGAAATTTTTTTACACTTTTTAATTTTTCTGGATCAGGTTGAGCTGTTCTTCTTATAAAATCTTCAGAATATTCACTGATTTCTGAAGGGATAATACTTTTAATATCTCTGTCACCACCTATATGCCTAACAAATCTTCCAATTTCAGACTGAGCAGCATTCTTTCTATCTTTTTTTAGTGATTTTGAATCTTTATTTAGAAAAATTTCTTGTACGTAACTTTGGAAAAGATTTTTTACGGATTTAGGTATTTCATTAGACCCATTTTGAACTTCTTTAATATCATCAGACATATTCACTGACTCGCTTTCCAAGATTTAATTTCACTATGTATAGAAAAAAACGAATCTATTTATTCTATGTTTTTTATTCTAATATGTCTTTAGCAGGGGGATTTTTTTTGTATCTATTTTTTAAATTAAGACGTATTATTGTTATATAATATTTTCCGATTAGTAGTTTTCCTTTTTTATTCTTATGATAAATAGACAATTGAAAGAATCTGTACACAATGCCGAAAAGAACTTACCAACCTAAAAAAAGACGTCGCGCTAGGGTTCATGGATTTCGATCTAGGATGAAAACAGTAGGAGGTCGTGCTGTACTAGCTCGTAGACGCCAAAAAGGTCGAGCTGTTTTAACAGTCTAGATAATTTTATGAATTTGAATAGGTCACAAATGATGCGTAGGCCTAGTGATTTTGAGAAAATTTTTTCTCAGGGGAGTAGGCATTCATCTACAACAATGACAATTTGGATAAAATCCAATCAACAATATGATAGTATGGCTGGATTTTCAGTAAGTAAAAAAGTTGGGAACTCCGTTAAGCGAAATCTAATAAGGAGAAGGTTAAAAGAATCAGTGAAAAAACTTTTACCTGATGAAGGATGGATTTTATTTATAAGTGCTAAACCTTCAATTGTAAATCGTACATTTAATCAAATTTTTTTTGATCTAAAGAATATTCTTAAAATTAATGGAGTGCTTTCTTAGTTATATTAATGAATCAATTATTAATAAAAATTATTTATTTGTATAAAAAAATAATTTCACCATATCTTAGTTCTCAATGCAGGTATTCTCCTAGTTGTTCTTCTTATGCTTTAGATGCTCTAAGAGAATATAAATTATATAAAGCTATTTTTTTGATACTCATTAGAATTGCTAAATGTAACCCTTTATTTTCAGGAGGATATGATCCAGTAAGAGGTATGAATTATATTGGTGAAGTAAATAACGGGAAAAATAATGAATAAATATTTTTTTATACTATTAATTTTTTCTTCTATCTTTTTATCTGGTTGTATGAATGATCTTAATCCTGAAGGAGGCTGGTCTAGACCAATAATTACAAACGATAATATGGTTATTGCTAGTAAAGATGGATATTTACACAAAATCAATTTAGATAATGGTTTTTATAATCCAAATTGGAAATATCCTAGAGATGAAGATTTAGGTGCAATTTATGGGTCAATTACATTATATGAAAATATAATATATGGTTCTTCATATAGTTGTAGAGGAGGTGATTGTTCTGGCAAAGTTTTTGGAGTTAATGAAGATGATGCAATCCCATATTGGGGAGGTCAGTATATACCTGTCGAAGGTAGAGTAGTAGGGAATCTAGCAGTACTAGACGATATGTTACTAGTGGCATTAGGACCTAAGAACTCCGAATTAAACGATAGCCCAAAAGGGATATTGATTTCTATTGATCGTAAATCAGGTTTTACTTCTTGGGAAATTCCTTTGGATGGAGAGTCTTGGAGTGGTGTATATATAAATGATAAAACAGCATATTTGGGGACCTTAAATGGATCAATATATGCAATAGATCTAAATAATTTAAATGAATATAATAGTAATCCAGAATCAAGAATACTTTGGACATATAATACAGGTAGGGCTATTGCTGGAGGATTGTTTATCGATGGTGATTCCATAATATTTGGAGATTTTGGTAATAGAGTAATTAAATTATCTAGTAAATCTAGATTTTCAGGGATAGATTTTCCAGCAAATCAAGAGTGGTTGTTTGAAACAGATAATTGGGTATGGGCTGCACCTA
Source organism: uncultured Dehalococcoidales bacterium (assembly GCA_964491775.1). Classification (GTDB taxonomy): domain Bacteria; phylum Chloroflexota; class Dehalococcoidia; order Lucifugimonadales; family Lucifugimonadaceae. The sequence goes on from CAZBHC010000011.1 coordinate 10,734, forward strand.
TTATTGATGAAGACATAATATATGTTTCTACATTATCTGGACATGTATATGCTATTGATAATGTAGATGGAAAACAAAGATGGGAGGTTGAATTAGATAGTAAAGTCATAGGATCTCCTATAGTTTTTGATAGAAAAAGAGGAGATGTAATTCAAAAATCTTTAGCTGTTCCATCAGCCGATAAAAACATTTTTGCTTTATCTTTATTTGATGGTAAACAAACAGGAATTTTTTCTACGGACTTACCAGTTAATTCATCTCCAGTTTTATACAAAGATTTGTTATATGCTCATACTTTAGATGGGAAAATATTTTGGTTTTCTACATTAGATATGTCATTAAGAGGTTGTACGGATTTAATAGAAGGTAAATCATGCTAAACCGTTTAAATAAAAGGTGGAATTTTTAGTATGGAGATTTTTGGTCTTTTATGGACAGAAATTATTATGCGACCTATGATAAATAGCCTCGTATTTCTTTATTATTTTCTATTTGGAAGTTTTGGATTGTCAATTATCGTATTCACGGTGATTATAAGATTATTAATGATTCCTTTAACTGTTAGACAGTATACTCAGATGAAAAAGATGCAAGTTATTCAACCAAGAATGAAAGCATTACAGGAAAAATATAAAGACAAAAAAACACAAGAAAACAGACGAAAATTATCTCAAGAAACGATGGGGTTATATAAAGAGGCGGGAGTTAGTCCTATAGGCTGTCTTGGTCCAATGTTTATACAAATGCCTATATGGATAGGTTTATATAGGGCAATTATAAAAACGATTCCCCCTACACCTGAAGGATTGTCAGATTTATCAGTTCTGATTTATTCTTGGAATACAGGGATATCATCTATACCACTTAGTAGCATTTTTCTTTCTTCTATTGATCTCGCTGATCTTGTTTCTTCAGCGGTAGTGCCATGGAACTTTGGACTACCTATTTTAGTTGGAGCATCTATGTGGTTAATGCAAAAGATGACTACTGTTCCATCAACTGATCCTAGACAACGACAAACTAATCAAATGATGCTATGGATGATGCCAATAATGTTTGGAGTATTTACTTGGCAATTTCCTTCAGGATTGGCGATTTATATTTTATTCTCAAATTTAGTTGGAATAGTTATACAGTATTTTATTTCTGGTAAAGATATGTTTAAGAATTTTTCTTTCATAAATCTTGGAAAAAATACTGATATTGAACAAAATACTGATATTGAACAAAAAGATCTAAAAACTACTAGTGTAGAAACTAGTTTAAATACAAAGGATGGTGATAATAATGGTGAAGATATTCACAGGAAAAGACGTAGACGAAGCAACAGGCGCAGCTCTTCTGGAAATAGGCGTCGAACTGGAAGATCTTGATATAAAGGTAATAAATCCTGGACGATCAGGAATTTTAGGTTTTGGAGGAGAACATGCCGAAATTGAAGTTTCTCTTTCTAGCGGAGAGCCTTTTGCAGATGAGATTATTTCTAAAAACAACTCTCCCAAAAAAATAAATCGTAATAAAAAGATACGTAAAAACATTTCTTCTGACGATAAAAATAAAATTTCAGAAAATAAATCTTCAAATAAATTTGAAACTAATAACATATATGAAAAGGATGAAGAAGCCGAGAAACTTATTGGGGAATTATTAGATTATTTCCTAGGAGCTATGGGTGTGGTTGCTGAGACATATATTCGTGATGAAGAATCCGAATCCTTAATCTTTGAAATTGATGGAGAAGATTCAGGGTTATTAATTGGTAGGAGAGGAGAAACTTTGAGATCATTGCAATTCTTAGTAAGAATGATTTCAAAGAGACAATTGGAACGACAAACAAATGTTTATATTGATGTACAAGGTTATAGAGATAGAAGATATCGTTTTATAAAAAGTTTAGCGCATAAGACTGCCAAAAGAGTGATAGATTTAAATGAACCAATTGAATTGGATCCAATGCCTCCAAATGAAAGAAAAATAATACACCAGTCTTTATCAAGGAATTCTAGAATAGCTACTGAATCGACAGGTAAAGGGAACAGAAGAAGAATTACTATTTTTCCTGCAGGTTAAATATTTGTGTAATTCCCCAGATTTCATTTCTTTAGGTTTACTTTCTTTCGATATTAATGATTATGGAGAAGGAACTTATTTAAAAAATCCTGGTGGAGCTGTTGCTTATTCATCTAAGTTAGCTTTAGATCATCAAATGAATCCCGGAATTATAACTTCTTGTGCTAAGGATTATGACTTAGAAGTTTTATTACCAGATATTAAATCAATCATTTATCCAAGCGAAAATACTACAACATTCATGAATACTTATAATATGGGAGAAAGAAATCAGGCATTATTGTTCCATTCTAATAAAATACCTCAAAATATAATTCCTAAACAATGGAAAAAACCTAAAATTTTTTTTGCGGGGCCACTATTACATGAAATTCCAAAAGATTCAATTAATTGGTTTCAAGCGGATTTTTCATATATAGTTCCTCAAGGCTGGTTTAGAAGATGGGGAGATGATGGAATTATCGAAATAATAAGTTATATGCCAAATAACCAATTTAATAAGAAATGGGATTTAATGGTTTTATCTAAAGAAGAATCCGCAAATTTATCTAAAGAATTACTTTTAACTTGGGCTAAAATAATTTGCATAACAAAATCATCAGATGGAGCTAATATATTTTGTGATAATGGAGAGGAATTTAAGATTTCTGCAATTGAAGTACCAGATGTAGTAGATCCTACAGGTGCAGGAGATATTTGGGCTGCGGCAATGGCAATAAAACTACATTCTGGATCTTCAATTATAGAAGCTGGTAATTATGCTTCTGCTGCTGCGGCACTTTCAATAGAATCATTTAGTTTTAGTAGTTCTTTGAGACCTTCAAAAATATCAAATAAGATTTCTAAAATCAATTAGTTTATTTTGAATAAATAATTAGATTCCTAGGTTGATTTATCTAATAATGTAATTAAATCCATGGTATTTTTACCATTACTTTGATTATTAGATGCAATACCCTCATCCATCATTTGGACACAAAATCCGCAGGAAACTAATAAAGTATCAGCACCGGTTTCTATAAAGTCTTCAATTCTTTTGTGATTAATCTTTTTTCCTTTCTCTTCCATCCAAATTCTTCCTCCTCCTGCCCCACAACAAGCACTTTGACTTTTATTATTTTCAATTTCTACGAAATTTAGTCCAGAGATTGAACTTATTATATTTCTTGGTTCCGAAATTAATCCATTATGTCTTCCTAAATAGCATGAATCGTGATAAGTGAATTTTTTTGAATTAAAAGCAATTTTAGGATTTAGTTTTCCTTGTTTAAGTAATTCTCCAACGAATGAAGTGTAATGTTGGACTTCATAATTTCCACCTAACTGTGGATATTCATTTTTTATATTATTAAAACAGTGAGGGCATGTAGTCACTATTTTTTTTATATTATATGTTTCAAAAGTAGAAATATTCTCTTCTGCTTTCATTTGAAATAGATATTCATTTCCCATTCTTCTAGCGGGGTCACCTGTACATGTTTCTTTATTCCCTAATACTGCAAAATCTATTCCTGCTTTTTGTAATACTTTTGCCATAGATCTAGTACTTTCGATTCCTCTTGCAGTCATAGATCCTGTACATCCGACCCAAAAAAGTATTTCAGCTTTTGGATGTACATCTATTGTTTTAATATTGAGACCATCCATCCAAGATGTTCTAGAATATTCTGTCCCTTTCCAAGGATGACCTCTTTGTTCTATATTTTCTAGTACTGTTTGTGCAGAATCAGGGATAGCTGTTTTTTCTAATGTCAGATACCTCCTCAATTCTACAATGGTATCTACTTGATTAATATTTACTGGACAAATGTCAATGCATGCCCCACATGTGAGACAAGACCAAACAACCTCTTCTTCAATTATTTCATCAGTAATACTGGAATTTGATGAAATTAAATTATCTTCCATATGTTTTCTCATATCTTGCATTACTTTTCTAGGAGATAAAGGCTTTCCTGTATTCCATGCGGGGCACATCTCTTCACATCTACCACAATTTGTACATGAATCATATGCCATTAATTCATTCCAAGAAAAATCTTTAAGTGAACGTGCGCCAAAAGATTCTAGGGTTTCAAAGTTTCCCATTGGTTTCAGCTCACCTGATTTTCTGAAAGATCGAAAAAATATGTTTAATGGAGTTATATACATATGGGAGATATGGCTGAATTTAATAGCTCCATATGATAATCCTGCAGTGAATAAAATTGCGTGTGACCACCAAAAAGATTTATGTAGGATCTCCATTACAGAAATAGGAATACTTATTAGAATTAAAAATTTAGCGAATAACCACCCGATAATTGACCATTTAGCATCTATAGGATTATATAAATCTGAAGAAGGATTAAGTTCTGTGGCACCTATTCTTAGCCCTTCTAAAATAAAACCAGATAATATTAAAAGTGATAAGATACTTAGTATCATAGTATCGTCTAACATAGTGTTCAATCTTGATGGTTTAATCACGTACCTTCTCCAAACAGCCATTCCAATTCCTATACTAGCTATTATTCCGCCAATATCCCAAATTAGTCCGAATTCTACTCGGTAGGGAGCTGTAGGGAAAATAACTCCAAAATATTTATGAAAATTAAATTCAATTGCACCAATAGTTGTTGCTACAAATAGAATAAGAAAACCCCAGAAAATTGATAGATGCATAATTGCCGGATACATATGTCTTTTTCTTGAAAATTTTTTATGTGTTAATAGACCTATTGAAATTTCTTTAGTAAATCTGAATATTCGTTTTAAATATTTTTTTTCTTCTAATGTTTTTGTTCCTATTTTCCATAATTTTATTCTTCTAATTATTCCGTAAGAAATAAACGCGATACAAATAGGCGCTGAAAGATAAACTAATATACCAAACAAAGGATATCCAATATTCCAAAAGTCGGGTCGACCTGGTAGCTCAAACATATTTAAGATCACCTAGCATATAACAATATTAAAGATGAAGTTATTAACCATAAAATAATATTAGCTAATAGTGGTAAATCATTTACAAATATTTCTTCAGGTTTTTCACCAATTTTTTTTTTGTGTATTAAATAAAGATATCTAAATATTCCGTAGTAAACAAAAGGGACGGTCAACATCATTGAATTGTTACTGGGTAGATTATTATTAGGTGAAAGGTAACTGAAACTATATAAAGTGTAAGCGAATAAGGTGGCAGTGGCTACAATATTTATTAAATTATCTAGAAATGGAATAGAGTATTGTTCCAAAGTTTTTCTAGTACTAGTAACGTTATTTTTACTACCTAATAACTCACCTCGTCTTTTTGAAAGGGCTATAAATAAAGCCCCAAGCCCAGTGACTACATATAACCATGATGAGATTGATAATTCTAGAGTATCTAGGTTCCCGTTTATTGAAATTTCAGATTGATTTATTGCTATAGAACCTGCTACAGCTCTAAGAATAAAACCTGTCGCAATAGTAATAACATCTATTATCACAATATTTTTTAGGATGATGCAGTAAGAAAAATTTAATATTGTAAAAGATATACCTATTGAAAGTAATAGTGGATTTATTAAATAACAAATTAGATTACCTAATAAACAAAATATTATTGCCCATAATCGTGCTGAAAGAATAGAAAGATCACCTTTAGCTATTGGACGATTTTTTTTGAAAGGATGTTTTTTGTCATTATTTATATCGATTGAATCATTTAGAAAATATACTGATACTGATAGAAAAAAGAATCCTAACATAGTATATATTGCTTTTTGTAATATATTTAACATACCAGTAAAATCTTCTGGGCTGAACCATATATTTATTGTAAAAAAAAGCGGAACCAGAACTAATAAATTTTTTAATGATTGTCTTATCCGGAGCGTTTGTATAACAGCTAAAATTTTTATATACATATTTAAATGTTATTGATTTAATTTGATTTATTATTACATTATTTTATTACTTTGAAAAATTTTAATCTTCGTTTACGTTTGGATCAAACTCTATATCTTAGAGGCTTTGTAGATAGTTTAGAAGAATCCTTATCTTTAGTTATGTCAGGAAGGATATTACTTCCGGATATAAAACAGTCTCCTAAAGTTGGGCAAATATTATCTTTTGATGCAAATATTCTGTTAGTAGAAAATAAAACTTATGTTTCTAGAGGAGGGGAAAAATTACAAAATGCTATGAATTATTTTGGTATTTCAGTAAAAGATTTTACTTGTTTAGATATAGGAGCTTCAACTGGAGGATTTACAGATTATTTAGTGAAAAACGGTGCATCGAAAATTTATTCAATAGATGTAGGGAAAGGTCAACTACATAACAGTTTACTTATAAATAAGAAAGTAATATCTATGGAGAGAACTAATGCTAGAGAGGCATTCATATTACCTGAAAAAGTGGATCTAATTGTAATTGATGTTTCTTTTATTTCATTGAAATTAATATTGCTTTCAGTTATAACTCACTTAAAAAGCGATTCTAATATTTTGGTTTTATTTAAACCGCAATTTGAACTAAATAAAAATGAAGTGCCTGCTGGAGGGGTGGTAAGTGATAGACAATCTATTTCTAAAGGCTTAGGTAAATTTATTAAATGGTGTTTTAATAATGACATTAAAATTAAGGGGTTATGTGATTCAGAGTTAAAAGGTCGATCAGGCAACCAAGAAATATTTCTTTTGTTAGATAATTCTTAAAAAAGAATATTATTGACATTTTTTTTTTTGTATATTTTCACTCCTTAAGTAGAATTGTGATAGATAACATTTGGGTATTATATGAAATCAAAATTTAAATCGACTTTTTCGGTTACTGAAGACTCTCCACGTGAAGCATGTGGAGTGATAGGTATATTTATGCCTAAAGGAAACGTGGCTAAGAATATTTTTTTTGGTCTTTTTGCTCTGCAGCATAGAGGCCAAGAAAGTGCAGGAATAGCTGTTTCAGATGGAGATAATATACGTATTCATTCAAAAATGGGACTAATATCACAGGTTTTTAGAGAAGAAGATCTAAATAGTTTAACAGGACATGTAGGAATAGGTCATACTAGATATTCTACTATGGGTGGTAGCAAAATTACTAATGCTCAACCTATTATAGTAAATGGTGCTAGAGGTAAATTAGCAGTCGGGCATAATGGGAATGTAATTAATGCTGAATTATTAAGAGACCAAATAAAAAAAGAATGGGAAGTTAATTTTGAAAAAACTTCTGATACTGAAGTAATTGCTGAATTATATGCAAATACACCAGGTAATAATTGGTTTGACGTTTCTTCCTCAGCCATGCGTAGATTATCTGGAGCTTATTCTTTAGTTATTATGAATAAGACAGAGTTAGTTGCTGTGAGGGATCCACTCGGCATAAGACCACTATGTTTAGGCAAATTAGGAGATGGATGGGTAGTAGCATCAGAGACAGTTGCATTAGATAATATTGGAGCTGAGTTTGTAAGAGAATTGGAAAATGGTGAGACTATAGTAATTAATAATGAAGGAATTAAATCAAAAACATGGAGTGGTAGGAGGTCATCTCATGCTATGTGTATATTTGAGCATGTTTATTTTGCCCGACCTGATTCTGTGATTAATGGAAAATTAACATATCAAACTAGACTTAAAATGGGATCAGAACTCTGGAAAGAATTTCCTGTAAAAGCAGATTTTGTTACTGGTGTTCCAGACTCATCAACTCCTCATGCAGTAGGTCTAGCTAGAGAATCTGGTATTCCTTACTTAGAAACTTTGATTAAGAATAGATATGTTGGTCGAACTTTCATTCAGCCAGATCAAGTGATAAGAAATACTGATGTTAAAATGAAATTTAATGTACTTAAATCTATTGTCAAAGATAAGAAATTTATTGTGGTAGATGATTCTATTGTGAGAAGTACTACCATTAAAAGAGTTGTACTATTGCTAAAAAAAGCAGGGGCTAAAGAAGTACATGTTAGAGTAGCTGCCCCTCCTATTAAATCTACATGTCATTTTGGAGTAGATATGGCTACGCTTAATGAGTTAATTGCATATAACATGTCTACAGATCAAATAAAAAATCTTATAGGTGCTGATTCATTAGAATATTTATCACTAGATGGTTTAATTAAATCTGTTGAAGGTACTAATGATACTTACTGTAGAGGATGTTTTACAGGAGAATATCCTATACCTGTTCAATTAGAAATGGATAAATTCTCATTAGAACAAAAATAGATATCTTGTGTAAATTTTCTCGAAAGGAAAAAATTGGAATCTAAAACATATAAAGATGCTGGAGTTGATTTAATTGCTGCAGCAAATATAAAAGAAAAAATAAAAAATCTCACCGAAAAAACTTTAGGTTCTAACGTTTTTTTAGGTCCTGGTGGTTTTGGAGGAGTGATTGAGCCATATCCTGATTCAGACATTTTACTTGTATCAAGTACTGATAGTGTTGGGACAAAACAAAAAATTGCCGAAGCAATGGGAAATCATAGTAAAATAGGAGCTGATATTGTTAACCACTGTATAAACGATATTCTACCTTCTGGAGCAAAACCATTATTTTTCCTTGATTATATAGGAATATCGAATTTTAATTCCAAAACTATTTCTGAAATTGTAGAAGGTTTATCATTATCATGTAAAGAATCCAAAATAGCTTTAATTGGTGGGGAAACAGCGACTTTACCAGGTATTTATCATGATAATGATTATGATTTGGTAGGATTTATCGTTGGAACTGTTAAACGTGATCTTTTAATCACTCCTACAAAAGTTACTGATAATGATCTTTTAATTGCTTTGCCATCGAATGGATTACATACTAATGGATATTCTCTAGTTAGATCTATTTTTGAAATAGATAATAATCCTAGAGTCTTAGATGATAATGTTCCTGGTACTGGTGAAACATTGGGTGAAGCTTTAATAAAACCTCACAAAAGTTATCTTGATACTTTTGGAGAATACTTAAATATTATAAATGGTTTAGCACATATAACAGGAGGTAGTTTTAATAAAAATATACCAAGAGTAATACCGGATGATTTATCAGTTGAATTGAAACTAAGTAGTTGGGATCCTCCAGATTTGTTTAATTATATACAAAAATCTGGTAAAGTCACTGATCAAGAAATGTACACGGTCTTTAATATGGGTGTTGGTATGATAGCTGTTGTGTCTGAAAAAAATGCTAGTTTATTATTAGAAAAATTAGAAGATTCTTGGATTATTGGAAATGTTATTAAGAATACAAATAATAAAAAGGTTAATTATCTAGATTGAAAGCATTAATTTCAGTATCGGATAAAACAGGCATAGTAGATTTTTCGAGAAATTTATTGTCTTTAGGATATGACATTATTAGTACAGGTGGTACTGGAGAGTATTTATCTAATAATGGCATTTCTGTTACTGATGTTTCAAAAATAACTAACTTTCCAGAATTTTTGGATGGTAGGGTAAAAACTTTAAATCCAATAATACATGGAGGGATTTTAGCTAAAAGAGAAAACAGTTCTCATACCAATCAGCTAATTGAATTTGGAATAGATCAAATAGATTTAGTCGTAAATAATTTATATCCTTTTCAGGAAACTATTAAAAATGAAAATATTTCGTTAGAAGATATTTTAGAGAATATCGATATAGGTGGTCCTGCAATGACTAGAGCTGCTGCCAAAAACTTTAGTAATGTATTAGTCGTAGTTGATCCAGAGGATTACCAAAAAATAATTAAAGCTCATTCAAATGATGAGATAGATTTTAAATTTAGAAAATCTTTGGCTTCAAAAGCTTTTAGACATGTTTCATTTTATGATACTTTAATTGCTGATTATTTATCTAATGAAAAAGAAAAATCTACTTTTTTTAAACAAAAAACTAATGCATGGGAATTAGTTAATATACCTAGATATGGTGAAAATCCACATCAATCCTCAGCTGTTTATAAATTACCTAACGAAGAAGGAGGAATAGTAAATTCAATAAAATTACATGGTATTGATATGTCATATTTAAATTATTTTGATGCTGATGCAGCATGGGTGTCATGTAATATATTTGAAGAGAATTGTGTGTCTATTATTAAGCATGGTAATCCTTGTGGTCTTTCCATAAATAATAATCAAACTGAGGCTTATTTAGAAGCATTAAGTGGAGATCCAGTATCTGCATTTGGTGGAATAGTTGGTTTCAATAGTACTCTTACTGAAGAGACAGCGAAAAAAATGAAAGGTCATTTTATAGATGTTATTGTTGCTCCATCTTATGAAAAACCAGCTCTAGAAATTTTAAGAAAAAGAAAAAAAACACGAGTAATACAGGTGTCAAAAAATAAATTTTCTAATTTAATGATTAGATCTATTACTGGAGGTTTTTTATTACAAGAATTTGACCAATATAATGACATTTCTGAAAATTGGGAAATTGTCACCAAAATCAAACCAAATGTTAAGATTATGGAAGATTTGAAATTTGCTTGGAAAATTTCTGGATTAATTAGATCTAATGCGATAGTTGTAGCTAAGGATAAAACTCTGATAGGAATGGGTGCTGGACAACCTAATAGATTAAATAGTATAAAGTTAGCTACACATTCTAAATCAGAAAATTACTATCATGGAAGCGTTTTGGCATCCGATGCTTTTTTCCCTTTTCCTGATAATTTAATCGAAGCTAATAGAAAAGGAATAAAGTTTTATATTCAACCTGGTGGTTCTATTAGAGATCAAGAAATAATCGATGTGGCTAATGAACTTAATATGATTATGGTTTTTACACATAAAAGGCATTTTTTACATTAGATAGCTAAAATGACACTTAATCCAACTGTAGATATTGTAATACCTGTGTTAAATGAGGAAGAATCTTTGCCAATTTGTGTACAAAAGCTTCTAAATCATACTCATCTATTTAAACAATATAGGTGGAAAATTATTATTGCTGATAATGGTTCAGAAGATTCAACAGGAAAAATTTCAAAAAAACTAACATATTTGCATTCAAATGTTTATTATTTACGCTTAAAAGAAAAAGGACGTGGCAGAGCCTTAAAAAGAGCTTGGGGAAATTCTACTTCTGAAGTGATGATCTATATGGATGTTGATTTATCCACTAATCTAGATGCCTTAATACCTTTAATCGATGGAATAATAATTGAAAATTTTGACATATGTGTGGGAACAAGGTTATCGAAAAAATCAAAAGTAATTGGTAGAAAATTTATAAGAGAAATTATGTCTAGAGGATATAATTTTTTAATAAGTTGTTTTTTTCCATGGAAAGGTTTTTCAGATGCTCAATGTGGATTCAAAGGTATTTCAAAGAAAGTAGGATATAATATTCTACCTTACATTAAAGATAATGAATGGTTTTTTGATACAGAACTTTTACTTGCATGTAGACATTATTCCATACCAGTTAAAGAAATAGCAGTTAATTGGGTGGATGATCCAGATACACGTGTTAAAATACTTCCAACAGTTTGGAAGGATATTAAAGGATTAATTAGATTAAGGCTTTTAGGTTTTAATAAAAACATAGATAAGATTTGAATAAAAAAAATTATGACAACTCCAGAATTTGAGATAAGTAGAAATATTCTTTCAGGAAATACTGCTGATTATGAAATAATTAGGACTGGAGAAATATTAAGAGAAGAAAAGATAAATCCAGATGTTGTAGTGGATTTTACTTTCCATGACGATGGTATTTTATGTGGTATTTCAGAAGTAGGATCTTTACTTAACTTAGTTTTACCTGAAAAAACAGGTCAAGCTTTTTCATTAGAAGAAGGACAAGAAGTTAAATCTGGAGAGGTTGTTCTACAAATTAAATCTTCTTATGCATCATTCGCCACTTATCAAACTGCAATTTCTGGCATTCTTGCTTCTTGCTCTGGTTGGGCTACTGCAGCTAAAGAATGTTTTGATGCTGCTGATGGTGTACCAGTAATTGGTAATCCTGCGAGATATGTCCATCCAGAAGTAGTTGGAATGGCAGATTTTTCAGCAGCAGTTGGAGGTTGTTCCAGTACAACTACGATGGCTGGGCACTATTTACATAATCTTACTCCTTCTGGAACAATGAATCATTCATTTGTTCTTTTGATGGGTGATAGTTTGAGGGCTATGAATGCATTTGATAGACATATGGATTTGGATATTCCTCGTGTCGCTCTAGTAGATACTTTTTCTGACGAAATTATTGAATCTATAAAAATAGGACATTCTATGAAAGGTAGATTAAGAGGTATTCGTATAGACACCCCAAAATCTAGAGGAGGGGTAACTCCTGAGTTAGTTAAAGAAATCAAATCTAGATTAGATAATGAAAAATTAGGATATTTAGACGTTATTATTAGCGGAGGGATGAATCCTGAAAGAATTAGAGAATTTGTTCAATCTGAAGCTCCAGTTGGAACATTTGTAGTAGGTCATTATATAGCTTCAGGAAAACCTAAAATAGTTTCTGCAGACATTAAGAGTATTGATGGAATTAATGTTGGAAAAAGGGGAATTATTCCTGGTCCTGTCAGTAATGAAGGATTTAAACAGATTCATTAATTTTAGAAATGACAAAGTGAAGAACGAAATTTTCTTCGTCATTAACTTTAGCCCATTCTGCAGGTCTTGATCCAGGAACCCAAGCAATTTGATTCTTATATGTTAATACTGGTATTTTTTTTCTTGATTCAATATCAGATATGTTATTTTTTAGAAATTTTTTCAGTTTGATTTTAGTATTCATTCCTAAAGGTTGAAATAAATCATCTTTTATATTTTTTCTAAAATAGAATTCCTTTTCTGAGAAATCTGATCGTAGATATACTTCTAAGTTTTTATCAATTTTATCTAAATTGTCAGGTCGCTCAATAATTTTTTTAGTAATGAGATGATTTTCATCTAATTTAGTGTGATTTGAGGTGATTTTTATTGGATCATTTATTATTAATGGATACTGATAGTTATCCTTTATTCTAGAAAAAATTTGAATTTTATTTCTTTTTGAAATTATACTAATATTATTAGGTAAAAATACTTCCCTTGATTTAGAACTTTTTACTAGTTTTATGATTTCTCGAATATGTATATTATCTAGATTAATTTTTTGTTTAAATAAATTTTCGATATGTTTAATAATTATTCCAGATTGTAATGATTCTGGTAATAATAAGATCTGATTTTTTTTAATTGAAAAATCTATATTAATCACTAAAGGGTAATATTTTTTTATTGCCCACTCTTTTAAATCCAATTCTTTTCTGGAATTTTGTGACAATAATGAAAGTTTTTTTGTGAAATATGGGAAATCTTTCTCTATTTTTCGGATGGTATTATTTCTAATAAAATTTCTGAAATAGATATTTTTTGAGTTGGAAGAATCTAGCATTGGTTGTATTCCTAAGGAGCTAGAAAAATCTTTACACTGTTCGTGAGTAATATTTAACATCAATCTATAAATTTTTATTTCTTTATCATTTTTAGTAAATAAATTATTTTCAGATTTCATACCTGAAATTCCTCTTATCCCAGTACCTCTAATAATACTCATTAGTACTGTTTCTGCTTGGTCGTTTTCTGTATGGGCTGTCAGAACTCCTTTAGCATTATATTTATCAGCTGTTTCTTGTAAAAAATGGTATCTTAGATCTCTCATAGTGTTTTCAGACAATTTATTTGATGCATTATATTGTTGGAGATTTAATTTTTTACTAATAAATTTAATTCCTATTCTATTTGATAAATCAGATGCGAATTTTTCATCTCTATCTGATTCTTTTTCTCTTAAACTATGGTTGAAATGTGCAGATATAATCTCAAGATTATATTTTGATTTAATATTTCCTAATGCTAAAATTAATGCTGTAGAATCTACTCCTCCTGAAAGTGCTAAGACTAATGTTGAACCATCTTTAATATCTGTATTCTTTAAATTTAACGAAATTTTTTCTATAAAATTATTATTATTCACTTGTCGTGGACATTTCTAGTATTTGAGTAATTTTACCAATTCTTACTTTTGTTATTTTATGGATTTGCATTTCGGTTATTTCCATTCGTAAGTTATTTACTCTTACTTTACTTCCGACTGTTGGAACAACCTGGCTTTGATCTAAGAAAAAACCAGCGACTGTTTCATATTCTCCTTCAGGAATTTCTAAGTTCATTTCATCATTAGCTTCAACTATACTCATACCGCCGTCTGCTATATATGTGTTTTCATTAATAGTAATGTACATTTTATCTGGTTTTTTTCCTTCTTCTCCTGTTCTACCAACAATTTGCTCAATTAATCTTGTATAAGTAACTAGACCTGAAATACCACCAAATTCATCTATAGCTAATGCAAGTCTTTGTCCTTGATCTTGCATCTCTTTGAAAAGATGATCTAGTCGTTTAGTCTCAGGAACAAAAAGAGCTTTTCTGACTAATCTAGTGACATTTGGGTCTTTATTACCATTTTTTTGTCTTAATCTATCTAATACATCTTTAATTGATAATATTCCCACAACATCATCGAAATCATTATCATATACAGGAAAACGAGTTTGAGGGAATTTTTTATATATTTCTAAAAATTCTGATAATTTTGTGTTTGATCTTATCCATATAATTTCATTTCTTGGTGTCATTACATCTCTTACTTCTGATTCACCAAATCTAAAAATTTTTTCTAACATTTCTCCTTGAGATTCTTTAACGGTACCTTCTTCTTCCCCTAAATCAATCAGGGTTCTTAATTCTCCCGTTGTTACCATTGGTTGTGAATCACTATGTTTATTCTTAAATAATTTTTCTATACCTCTAGGGAATAAAACTAAAGCCCATACAATTGGTCTAGTTATTAACATAATGAATAATATGATTTTTGCTGTTTTAAGTGACCATTTTTCAGCTATTGATACTACTAAGGCTTTAGGAGTTAATTCTCCTACAATAACAACTAAAATAGTTGAAATTGCAGTAGCAATTATTGTTGAAAATACATTAGGTTGACAATTTCCTACTGTTGTAATAGCTAGAGTGGTACCTACTGAAGCAACCATTATATTAAATAAGTTTCCTACCAGTAGTAATGTTCCAAAAAGCTTATCGTGTTTTTCAAGAATTGATAAAACTGCTCTAGCATTACGATCTCCGTTATCTGCTAAATGTCTTATCCTGTATATTCTTGATCCCACAAATGCAACCTCAGTTGCACTTATAAAAGCGCTTCCTAGTAATCCTAGGAAAATGATTATTATAGAAATTATCAAATTAGGTTAAATTTTCTCCTAATTTTAATATTTGAAATATTCATAATTATTTTAAATTACTCAGAAATTTTGAAAGATTTAATTATATCTTTTTCTATTGAATCTCTGATGGTATCATTTTCTACTAAAAATTTTCTAACAGCCTCTCTACCTTGGCCAATCTTTTTCTCACCAAATGAATAAAAAGATCCATTTTTAGTTAATATACCTAATTCTACTCCTAGGTCGATTATTCCTCCTTCTTTACTTATTCCAGAGTTATATAAAATCTCTAACTCAGCTTTTTTGAATGGTGGAGCAACTTTGTTTTTTACCACTCTAGCTCTTACTCTATTTCCAATTATATCTTGTCCTATTTTTATTGCTTCAGATTTCCTTAAATCTATTCTTACAGAACTATAAAATTTTAAAGCCCTTCCTCCCGGAGTTACTTCTGGATTTCCAAATACCATACCGACTTTTTCTCTTAGTTGGTTGATAAATATACAAACTGTATCGGTTTTATTGATTACAGCTGTTAGTTTTCTTAGTGCTTGAGACATCAAACGGGCTTGTAATCCAATTTGCATATCTCCCATATTACCCTCTAATTCAGCTGTTGGTACTAAGGCAGCTACACTATCTAAAACAATAATATCTAAGGCACCACTATGAACTAAATGATCTGTAATTTCTAAAGCTTGTTCGGCTGAATCAGGTTGTGAAATTAATAGGTTATCTATGTCAACACCAATAATTTTTGCATATCCTGGGTCCATAGCATGCTCAACGTCTACATATGCTGCGTGACCTCCAGCTTTTTGGGCTTCTGCAATTACTGACATAGCTAAAGTTGATTTTCCAGCTGATTCAGCTCCAAATATTTCTATAATTCTTCCTCTAGGTAATCCCCCTAATCCTAAAGCCATATCTAATTGGATTGAACCTGTAGGTATATATCCTATGTTTTGATTATTTTTGGATTCACTTAATCTCATTACAGCACCACTACCAAACGTTTTTTCAATTTGTTCAATAGCTAGATTAAGATTTTTATTTTTTTCAGTCAAAATTATGAATAAAGTTTATAGTTATAATTCTAAAATTATTTTTATTATTCTAATTATATTATTATTCTGGTCTAAATCCAAAAGTAATTTGTTTTACCTGTTCTTTACCGTCCCTGAAAATTCTTAAAATACTTTCATCTCCTGGGTTTTTATTCAGCGCTAAATATCTAACTAATTCATTCATAGATCGAATTTTTGTTTCATCAATTCCGGTAATTATATCTCCATCGTATAATGGATTTAAATTATTTCCAGAATCTCCTAACAATCCATATTCTTCCGCAGGACCATTATTTTGAATATTAATTATTAATGCTCCTTGTACTGTGTTAGGTATATTGTTTCTTTCGCGTATAAATTTATTTACATCTACTGCACTTATTCCTAAGTATGCATATTTATGTGAATTTTTTTCTATTAATGATTTAACTACCTTTTTTACTAAATTAATTGGTACTGCAAATCCTACTCCAGAATTTTGTCTTGTTTCACTTTTTATTTGAGTATTTATACCAATTACTTCTCCTTTTATATTTAAAAGTGGGCCTCCAGAATTTCCTGGGTTAATAGCAGCATCTGTTTGTATAACATCTGGTATTTGAAAATTAGTAAAACCGCTATCTATTGCTCTACCAGTGGCACTAATTATTCCTGTTGTCATAGTAAAAGCTTCACCGAAAGGATTACCTAAAGCAAGTGTTAATTGTCCTGGAAAAATGAAATTAGAATTTCCAATCGTTATAGGGGTAATATCTGATTTTGAATCTAAAAGTTTCAATACTGCTACATCAGAATCTATATCATAACCTACTAATTCTGCATCGTACTCATAAAGATCTGAAAACGTAAGTTTTATTTCATTTGAATTTCGTATTACGTGATAATTAGTTATGACATGTCCTTTGTCATCCCAAATAAAACCTGTACCATAACCACCTATATTACCCATTACTGTAGTGTTTATTTGCACTACAGAAGGCAGAGATGTATCATAAATATTCATCATCTGATTTTCCCAATTTTGGATGGTTGCTAGGGAATTTACTTCAAAAGTTTCTTTTAATTCAGTTGTTTCTTTATTTAATTCACGGGTTTCTTTAAATCTAGGAGTGTCTTCTATCTGTTCATTTGTAGATTGATTTATTGAACAACCAATAAAAAATATAAATGTTATACAAAAAAGTAATATATTTAATAAAATTTGTTTCATAAAATAAAAGTAGTAACAAGCATATTTTAGTATATGTATTTTAAGAAAAGATTAAGATTTTTCGTCCCATTTTGATGCTAAAGGCATTCTCCAATCTTTACCAAATGATGTACTAGTGATTTTTATACCTGGAGGTGATTGACGTCTTTTATATTCATTTTTATTTATAGATTTAATTATCTGCTCAACAACTTCTCTCTTAGCACCATTTTGTAATATATTTTCCTTTTCTAAAATATTATCTATCGTCATATGACGTTCTACATAATTTTCTATAATCCTATCTAGTTGATCATATGGTGGTAGAGAATCACTATCTAATTGGTTGGGTTTTAGTTCAGCAGATGGTGGTTTATTTAGAATATTATCAGGGATAGGTGTACCTGGACCAATTTTATTTCTGTATATAGCTAATTCGTAGACTAGAGATTTAGGTATATCTTTAATAATTGCAAAAGCTCCTGCCATATCTCCATATAAAGTAGCATAACCGGTAGCCATTTCTGATTTATTTCCAGTAACCATTACTAGATAGTTGAATTTATTTGCTAAGGCCATGACAATTGTACCGCGTATTCTAGATTGTAGATTTTCTTCTGCCACATTTTGCGCGGTCCCTTCAAATATTTTACTAAGTGATTTTTCAAAAGATTGATGAATATTTTCGATTTTCAATTCGATAAATTCGACACCAATCTTTTCACATAATAATTTACTATCTTTTTTACTTGATGATGAAGAATATCTTGAAGGCATATTTACTGCTATTATATTATTATTACCTATAGCATCAGTTGTTAAAACTGTAACTAGCGCTGAGTCTATTCCTCCTGATAATCCGATAATAGATTTTGTAAATCCTGTTTTAGTAATATAATCATGTGTTCCTAAAACTAAAGCTTTATAAATACTTTCTATTTTATCTATTTTTATAATGTTAATTTCAGGGATAAGTATTTCATTAGTTTTATTGAAATTCTTAACTTTCGAAATAATTAATTTGGGAGATGTTTTATTGTTTTTGACTATATTATTATTTTTTCTTAAATTTCTTACTTCTTGAATATCGATGTCAACTATCATTAAGTTTTCTTCAAAATACTTTGAATTACACAATAATTGCCCATCAGGTCCAGAAACCATGCTTCCTCCATCAAATACTAATTCATCTTGCCCGCCAATTTGATTTACGTATAAAGAAAAACATTTATTTATTTTTGATTTTGAAGATAGTAATTTTATTCTTTGATCACTTTTACCTATTTCATATGGTGAAGCATTTATATTAATAATTAATTCCGCACCTGCAGATGCTTGACTATGAAATACATCAGGAGGACCATTTTCCCATAAATCTTCACATATATTTGCTCCGATTTTTATTCCCTTATAGTCTAATAATTTAACTTCATCATTTATGTTTCCTGGAGAGAAATAACGTTTTTCGTCAAATACACCATAGTTCGGTAAAAAATTTTTGTAATAGCTGAAGTTGAATTTTCCTTCCGATAATGCAGCTACAGAATTATATATTGAATTCGTTTCGAAATCTTTGTCAACATATCCAACAAAACAAATTATTTCTTTACATAAATTTGATATGTATTTCACTCCATTTAGATTTTTTGAAATAAACTCTTCATTATGTAATAAATCTTCAGGTGGATAACCGGTAATTGACAACTCAGGGAAAGCTATAATATCTACACCGTAATTTAGTGATTTTTCGATGTTTTTTTCAATTAATTCAACGTTTCCCTTTATATCTCCGACTGTTGTATTAATTTGTGCTGCTGCTATTCTGATTTTCACGGTGAATTTATTTACATAGATCTAATATATTCTTGAACTGAAGGGAGGGAAGATTTTCCTTCCAAGAAAACATCAATATTTCTTGCACATTTTCTTCCACTGGCTATAGCATGTACTACTAGAGATTGTCCTCTATGCATATCACCACATGTAAAAATTTTATCGATATTACTTTGCATTTTTTCATTAGCTTTAACATTTCCTCTATCATCATAGTTCAATTTAAGGTCATTTAGTAAGCCTTCATGTTGTGGATTAGTAAATCCCATTGCAATAAGTACTAATTCTGCTTCAATTTTAAAATTACTATTTGGAATTTCTTTCATTATTTTTTTGTTTGATTCTTGAATCCATTCAACTCTTACACATTCTAATTGTTTTACATTATTGCTAGAATCACTAATGAAACTTTTTGTTAGTATATTATAATCCCTTTCACCACCTTCTTCATGAGCACTTGAGGATTTGAAAATCATCGGCCAGTTAGGCCAAGGATTATCTTCATTTCTTTCGATAGGTGGCCTAGGTAAAATTTCGATTTGTATAATATTTTTAGCATTTTGTCTAATAGATGTACCAAGACAATCGGCTCCTGTATCTCCTCCTCCAATAATAACAACGTTTTTATCTTTTGCATTTATTCTTTTATCAAGAATTTTATCACCACGTAATATGGAATTTTGTTGAGAAAGATAATCCATAGCAAAGTGGATACCTTTTTGATCTCTACCTTTTATATTCAAATCTCTTGGAACTGTCGATCCTCCTGCTAAGCATATAGCATCGTATTCCTTAATAAGATCTGAGTGTTTAATATCCACTCCTACGTCAGTATTGACCTGAAATTTAATTCCTTCTTTTTTCATCTGATCTATACGTCTGTTTACTATCTTTTTTTCAAGTTTAAATTCTGGGATTCCAATAGATAATAATCCGCCAATTACTTCATTTCTTTCAAAAACTGTAACATAATGCCCAGCTCTATTAAGCTGTTGAGCAGCAGCTAATCCAGCAGGTCCAGATCCTACTACAGCTATATTTTTGTTAGTCCTAAACTTTGGTTTTTCAGGTTTTATCCATCCATTATCCCAAGCTGTATCGGTAATAGTTTTTTCAATCATTTCTATAGTAACTGGATCACTATTTATTGAAAGGGTACATGCAGCTTCACATGGAGCAGGACAAATTCTACCTGTGAATTCAGGAAAATTATTAGTTGAATGTAGTCGAACTATTGCTTCTTCCCAATTACCTTCAGATACCAATTCATTAAATTCAGGTATTAAATTTCCCAAAGGGCATCCGTTATTACAAAAAGGGATGCCACAATCCATGCATCTACTTGATTGTTCATGAGATTCTTTTGTACTCCAACTAGTATAAATTTCTTTCCAATCTCCAATTCTCTTAGTAGATTTTCTTCTAGGAATAGTTTTTCTATTGTATTTTTTAAACCCTACTGGATCACCCATTAATTATTACCTTTTCATTATTTATAATTTGTTTTTTTGAAGTTCCATTTTTTGATTGTGAGTTGATAATTTTAGCATATTCTCTAGGTAGAATTTTTTTAAATTGCTTAATAGATTCTTCCCAAGAATTCAGAATTTTTTCTGCAACTTCACTTTGAGTATAAAAATGATGATTCTTTATAATCTTTTTTAGTTCTGTAGTATCTGATTTTTCTTTTACATCTAATAAATCACATAATTCTCCATTGAAATTTCCTGAAAATTTATTATCAGGATCCCATATATATGCTACTCCACCACTCATTCCAGCTGCAAAATTTCTACCAGTATCTCCTAAAATTACTACTCTTCCACCTGTCATATATTCACATCCATGATCACCTACACCTTCAATAACTGCTGTGGCTGAAGAATTTCTTACACAAAATCTTTCTCCGCCGGTACCCCTTATAAATGCCTCTCCTCCTGTTGCTCCATAAAGAGCAACATTTCCTATTATGACATTTTTTTCAGCAATATATGAACTTTCTTTATCAGGCATAATTATTAGACGTCCACCTGAAAGTCCCTTTCCAAAATAATCGTTTGAATCTCCTAAAAGTTTGAAAGTAACTCCTTTAGATAGCCATGCTCCAAAACTCTGACCTGCTGAACCTTCAAATGTAATATTAATTGAATTTTCTTCTAATCCGGATTCACCATATTTTTTTGTAATATATCCACTTATAATACTACCTACAGTTCTATTGATATTTGTGATTTTTATTTTTTCAAAATAGGTTTTTTTATTATCTATAGATTTCTTACATTTTTCTAAAATATAATTATCCAATGCTTTATCTATTTGATGATCTTGGTTTTCACAACAATATGTATGATCGTTAGATAAAACATCAGGTTTATATAGTAAAGGAGATAAATCTAATTTATTTGCTTTCCAGTGATTTATATTTTTTCGTTGATATAATTTATCTACTCTTCCTATCATTTCATTTACAGTTTTGAAACCCATTTTTGCCATATGTATTCTGAGGTTTTCTGCCAAAAACATGAAATAATTTATAACAGCATCAGGGGTACCTTTAAATAGTTTTCTTAATTCTGGATCTTGAGTTGCTACACCTACAGAACAAGTATTTAAGTGGCATTTTCTCAGCATAATACATCCCATAGCGACTAATGCGCCAGTTGCTACTCCCCATTCTTCCGCACCAAGTAAAGCTGCTATTGCAACGTCTTTTGAGGTCTTGATTTGCCCATCAGTTTGTACCACTATACGATCTCTCAATCCATTAGCAACAAGGACTTGATGGGTTTCTGCAAGGCCAAGTTCCCATGGTAATCCTGCATGTCTTATCGAACTTAAAGGAGATGCTCCAGTTCCACCTGAATCACCTGAGATAAGTACAACGTCACCTTTTCCTTTTGCTACTCCTGCAGCAATAATCCCAACGCCTGCTACTGAAACAAGTTTTACATGTATCCTTGCATTGTTATTTACATTTTTTAAATCATGAATTAGTTGAGCTAAATCTTCGATAGAATAGATATCATGATGTGGAGGAGGGGAAATTAACTCAACACCAGGTGTAGTTTTTCTAATATAGGCTATATAATCACTTATTTTTTTTCCTGGTATTTCGCCTCCTTCACCAGGTTTTGCTCCTTGAGCCATTTTGATTTGAATGTCTTTGGCATTTACAAGATAATTTGTAGTTACTCCGAATCTACCAGAAGCTACTTGTTTTACTGCGCTAGATTTTGAATCACCATTATCATCCTTAAAAAAACGATCTGGATCCTCACCACCTTCACCAGTATTTGATCTAGCATCTATTCTATTAGTAGCTATTGCTAGAGTTTCGTGAGCTTCTCTACTAATTGATCCAAGTGAAATTGCACCAGTAGCAAATCTCTTAACAATTTCTTTAGTAGGTTCAACAGATTCTATTGGGATTTGATTATCATAGATGAGCTCTAACATATTTCTTATAGATATATGTTGATTTCCTTCATTATCTGACTCTTTTTCAAACCTATCAAATAATTCTTTGTCATTACGTTTAGTTGAATCTTGTAATAGGGATATCGTTTCTGGTTTCCACATATGTCTTTCGCCGTTTGATCTCCATAAATACAACCCTCCAATATCTAATTTCAAATTTGAAGGAATATTATCTTCAGCAAACGCATTTTTGTGCCAAAAATTTAGATCTTTATAAATTTCTTCTAATCCAATTCCGCCAATTCTCGAAACAGTCCAAGTGAAATATTTTTCTACTAAATTTTTTGATAAACCTAGAGCTTCAAAAATTTGTGCTCCTGTATAACTTTGTATAGTTGAAATACCCATTTTTGCCATAGTTTTTACAATTCCCTCTTCTATAGCTTCTCTAAAATTCAACTCTGATTTTTTATTGCCAGGAATTTCTTTCTTTTGTTTAGATGTTACTCTTAAGCCTTCAATAGCCTCGTAGG
This sequence comes from uncultured Dehalococcoidales bacterium, assembly GCA_964491775.1. GTDB lineage: Bacteria > Chloroflexota > Dehalococcoidia > Lucifugimonadales > Lucifugimonadaceae. The sequence goes on from CAZBHC010000011.1 coordinate 34,052, forward strand.
CTAAATATGGGTTGATAGCAGAAGCTCCATAACCGAATAATGTTGCAAAATGATGAACTTCTCTTGGCTCTCCTGATTCAATTATAATATCGGCTTGAGATCTTATACGTTTTTTTATTAGATAATGATGTACTGATCCCACAGCAAGGAGAGAGGGTATAAAGCTATGATTTTCATCTATTCCTCTATCAGAAAGGATAATGATGGTAGAACCATTTTTAATTGCAGTTTCTGCCTGTTTTTGTATTCTTTCTATGGCTTTATTAAGTGAATTTACTCCATTATTTATTTTGAAATTGGTAGAAATAGTAACAGTATTTATACCTTCAATTTTGGAGCTGATAATAGTCTCTAGTTCGTCGTTCGTTAGTATAGGGTGATCAATCCTTAAAGTTTTACAATGTATTGAGGTTTCTTCGAAAATATTTGCTCTTCTTCCTAATGGAACGGATCTTTGGGTAACTAATTTTTCTCTAATAGCATCAAGTGGAGGGTTAGATACTTGAGCAAAACCTTGTTTGAAATAAGAAAAGAGATTTTGAGGCTTATCAGATAAAACAGCTAATGGGGCATCATTTCCCATCGAGCCTTGGGGTTGATGTGCGGTAATTGCCATCGGTTTGATTAAGAAATCTAAATCTTCACGAGAATAACCAAAAACCATTTGTCTTGCAAGTAGACTTTTTTTATTAAATTTATGTTTACTTTTAATTTTTGGGATTGAAGATAAAATTGATCTGTTTTTGTCTAACCATTTTCCATATGGTTTCTGAGAAGATAATTTTTCGATAACTTCTTCTGGTTCTATTATTCTCTTCTGTTTAAAATCAACAAGAAACATTTTTCCAGGCGCCAATCTAGATCTATATTTCACTTCAGATGGCTTGACGGGCAATACACCAGTTTCTGAAGACATGACCAATACATCTTTTTTTGTGACTAAAAATCTGAAAGGTCTTAAACCGTTTCTATCAAGTACAGCTCCCAAGGAATCTCCATCAGAAAAAACCACCATTGCAGGTCCATCCCATGGTTCCATTATGTTTCCATGATACTCATAAAAATCTTTATATTTTTTTTTCATATTTTCATGTCCAAACCACGCAGCAGGCATCATCATAGCAGCGACATGTTCAATAGACCTTCCAGTCATTTTTAATAATTCAAAAACATTATCTAAGGAGGCAGTATCTGACGGATTATCAGTTTCACAAATTGGGACTATTTTTTTTATATCATTTCCAAAATCTTTTGATTCAAGAGATTTTTCTCTTGATTGCATCCAATTTCTATTACCTCTAACTGTATTTATTTCTCCATTATGTGCTAAAAATCTATAAGGATGAGCAAATTTCCATGAACCTAATGTATTTGTAGAAAATCTTGAATGTACCAGTGAAAAAGCTGACATGTAATCTGAGTCTTCTAAATCTAGAAAAAAAGATCCTAACTGTTCAGCCATCAACATCCCCTTATAGACTATAGTCTTTGAAGATAATGAACAGGCATAAAAATACTTATCAAGATCTTGTATATTTTTTAAGTCACTAATTTTTTTTTCAATTGATTTTCTAACAATATATAGTTCTCTTTCTATATCATTGCCCTTTTTTTGTTTTGAGATGAATATTTGTTCAATACTAGGCATTAATGATTTTGCTGTGAGACCGATAGATTTATCATTTATTTCTACATTTCTCCAACCAAGAATTTGAAATTCTTTTTCTATGAAAGTATTTTCTATAATTTCTTTACATAAATTATTTTGTTCATCATGATTAGGTAAGAAAAACATACCTACACCATATTCACCTTGCGCAGGTAAAGAAATGTTATTTTTTTTAGTGATTTTATTGAAAAATTTATGTGGTATTTGAGTGAGCATTCCAGCGCCATCTCCTGTTTTAGGATCAGCTCCAGCAGCACCACGGTGTGATAAATTTTTTAAAACTGTTATACCTTGATTAATAATTTCGTGAGAAATATTCCCTTTTATGTTAGCTACAACACCAACACCACAAGAATCATGTTCTAATTCTGGGATGTATAATCCTTTTTTTTCGATTTGTGTAAAATCAGGTATATTGTTTTTTTTCTGCTTCAATTAGTATTTCCTAAATATTTATTGCTAAATTATAGAAATAGATATTTGTTTCTTTCGTAATCTGTTACTGAACTAGAAAAATCTTCCCATTCAATTTTTTTATTTTCTATGAATATATTTTTTAATGGGTTTCCGAAACATTTGGATATTAATTCGCTCTCTTCAGCTAGAAGAATAGCTTCATTCAGCGTCTTTGGTAAAAATTTAATTCCAAACTTATTTAAATCCTTAGTACTCATATCTGATAAATTTTTAGTGATTGGTTTTGGTAATTCATATTTTTCTTCAATACCTTTTAATCCTGCAGCTAGAATAATTGAAAAAGTAAGATATGGGTTTGTGGCAGAATCTGGTAGCCTATATTCTATCCTAACACTTTCTTCCCTACCAGGTCTATAAGAAGGAATTCTAATTAAACTATTCATATCACCTATGGTCCAAGAAGCTAGCACTGGGGCTTCTATTCCTGGCGTTAATCTCTTATAGGAATTTATCCATTGGTTTGTGATTAAGCATATTTCTGGGCTATGTTTAATTAGACCTGCGAAGAAATTTTTTCCTAGAGAGGATAATTCGTTTGGATTTTTTGGATTATAGAAAATATTTTTATCTCCCTCGAAGAGAGAAATATTTGTATGCATTCCTGATCCGTTATGATCTTGATGTGGTCTAGGCATAAAAGAAGCGTAATAACCTAATTTGGAAGCAATTTCTTTTGCAGCTAATCTAAAAGTAATTACTGAATCAGCCATAGTTAATGCGTTAGTATGCCTAAGATCAATTTCTTGTTGAGCATTTGCTCCTTCATGATGACTATGTTTTACTGGAATTCCCATTGATTCAATAGATAGTACAGTTTCTCTTCTAAGGTCAGAACTAATAGAATCAACTGAAGATTGATCAAAATATCCAGAGTGATCGTTGAGGAAAGTTTTTGTTTCAGGGTTAATATAATAATATTCTATTTCAGGAGCTACGTAGTAATTCAATCCTAGTTTAGAGCATTTGGCTATAGTATTTTTTAAGATATTTCTTGAATCATATTCTGATTGACTACCATCGGGGTTATTAATATCACAAAAAAGTCTTCCAACTGAATTTTCAGATGGTCTCCAAGGTAAGATTTGCCAAGTGGAAGAGTCAGGTAACGCTATCATGTCAGATTCATCAGATCTAGCGTTAGCCTTTATGACTGCACCATCAAAACTTGCACCATTATTTAATACCTCTTCTAACTCGTCAACTGTAATTGCGAACCCTTTAAGGTTGCCTAGGATATCAGTAAACCAAAGTCTAATGAATTTAACTCCATTTTCATGAGCAGAGAATGCTACGTATCTATTTGCTTTTTCTTGTTCTTTCAAAATAAAATCCAATATTTGATTTTCATTTGTACTCTATACTCCTAAACCTGTAACCTACATTCCATTGAGTTTGAATGAATTGATTTTTTATGTCATCAATTTTACTTCGTATTCTCCGAATGTGAACATCAACTGTTCTGGTACCTCCAAAATAATCATCAGACCAAATTTCTTCAAGTAGAGCTTCGCGCGAAAATACTCTACCTGGGTTAGAAGCTAAATATTTTAGTAACTCATATTCTTTAAAGGTAAAATTTAATTTACTATCATCTAACCATACTTCATATTTATCTAAATTTATAGTTAAATTTTCGAAATAAATTGAGTTATTAATGTGTAAAGATTTGATTTTTCTTTGATACGAAATTTCGAGTCGTTTTTTTATCTCTAAAGCATCCACAGGATGAAAACATAATTCTATATTAGTTTCAGAAATATCAAATTCATAAGATTGAGATTTTGATGAGACAATTACTTTAGGGAATTCATTTTTGTAAATTAGTTCGGAAAATGATTTAGTGAAATTAGGGTTATTTGTTATAGTGTCGTAATCAATAATTATTCCGTGAGTATTTTGTAATTCATTTAAATCTAAATCTTCATTTCCATTTAAATGTATTACCTCGTTTTTTTTAAAAGTATCATTGATTTGACTTATCAATGTTTTTTGACTCTTATTATTGAATCCTATTATAAAAATATTATCTTTTGGCATATCCGAATAAAATTGTTATAAAAATTACTGAAAAAACTTTCCCATTATTGAGGTGTTTTTAATAAAAATAGGTAATTAATTATATATTTATATTAAAAAGATAAAGATATAATCGTCTTATTACATTGACTATATTTATTAAATATTAATATAATTAATGTTTGCCGACTTTAATTGTTAGTGTTTTTCTAACCTAATTTTGTAATTCCGGAGTTTAATTTGCCAACAGTGAATCAACTTGTCAGAAAATCGCGGAAAAGTAAGAGGCGTAAGCCAAGTACTCCTGCGTTAAGATGGTCTTTTAACTCCCTTAAATTGACTAATTCATTTTTAAAGAAGGGAAGTCCTCAAAAAAGAGGAGTATGTTTGCAGGTTAGAACTATAACACCTAAAAAACCAAATTCAGCACTAAGAAAAATTGCTAGAGTTCGTTTAACAAATGGTATGGAAGTTACAGCCTATATACCAGGTGAAGGTCATAATTTACAAGAACACTCTGTTGTTCTCCTACGCGGAGGTAAGGTACCTGATTTACCTGGAGTTAGATATACGATTATTAGAGGTTCGCTTGATACAGCTGGTGTAGATGGTAGAAAGAATGGAAGAAGTAAGTATGGTGCACAAAAATCCTAATCCACGCTTGAGGTTAATAAACTAATCATGTCTAGAAGACGCCAATCTGAAAAAAGAAAAATTTCTCCTGATCCAATTTATGGAAGCGTTGATATTGAAAAATTTACCAATCGATTGATGAAAGGTGGTAAAAAATCTATTGCTCGTAAGGCTCTTTATGATGCGATGGAAAAAATTAAAGAAACTACTGAAAAGTCAGGTTTAGAGGTTTTTGAACAGGCAGTTAAAAATGCAACACCTATCTTAGAAGTTAAGCCTAGGCGAGTGGGAGGAGCAACATATCAGGTTCCAGTAGAAATTCGTCCTGATAGAAGATTAGCTCTCGCTCATAGGTGGCTTATTATAGCAGCTAGGTCTAGATCTGGACGATCTATTTCGGAAAATTTATCTCAGGAGTTTATAGATGCATCTAATGGTACTGGTTCTGCTATAAGACGTAGAGAAGAGGTTCACAGAATGGCTGAAGCGAATAGAGCTTTTGCACATTATAGGTGGTGATACTAGCAAATGAATAATTTAGAAAAAGTTAGAAATATCGGATTTATTGCTCATATTGATGCTGGTAAAACTACTGTGACAGAAAGAGTTTTATATTTTACAGGAGAAACCTACAAAATTGGTGATATAGATGATGGTACTACTGTTATGGATTTTATGTCTCTGGAAAGAGAGAGAGGGATAACTATTGGTTCAGCAGCTACTAATGCTAAATGGAATGACTACCAAGTCAATATTATTGATACTCCAGGCCACGTAGATTTTACAGCGGAAGTTGAAAGAAGTTTAAGGGTTTTAGATGGCGGAGTAGTTGTTCTTGAATCTGTTTCTGGAGTGCAGCCTCAATCGGAAACAGTATGGAGACAAGCAGACAAACACGGTGTGCCACGTTTAATTTTCGTTAATAAAATGGATCGTTTAGGTGCGGATTTCGATTTTGCTGTACAGACTGTGAAAGATCGTTTAGGTGCTAATGCTGTACCTATTCAAATACCAATTGGAGCGGAATCAGAATTTACTGGGATGATAGATATTATTAGCCAAAAAGCTTATGTTTATGATGGAAGCGATGCCACAAATCACAAAGTTGTTGAAGTACCCGATGAATATTCTGATAAAGTATCAGAGCTAAGACAACAACTGATCGAAAAGGTTGCAGAATTTGATGAAGATTTAATGCTAAATTTTCTTGAAGATAAAGAAATAACAATTGAGTCTATTAAATTGGCACTAAGAAAAGGTGTATTAAGTTTAGAGATTTTTCCTGTTTTGGTGGGGTCTGCTTTGAAACACAAAGGTATACATCCGTTACTTGATGCAGTTATTGATTATTTACCATCACCAGTAGATGTTCCTCCAGTAAGTGGAGTTGATCCTAAAAATGAGGAAACAAAACTGGATAGAAAGGCTACTACCGAAGATCCATTGAGTGCATTGGCTTTTAAGGTGGTAACAGATCAACATGTAGGTAGATTAGTTTATTTGCGTGTTTATTCAGGTAAATTAGAACCGGGAATTAATGTATTAAATACAAGTAGTAGAAACAGGGAACGAGTCGGTAGATTAATGGTTATGCATGCTGATTCTAGAGAAGATGTTCCGGTTGCAGGTCCAGGAGAAATTGTAGCAGCGATAGGTCTAAAAAATACCGTTACTGGTCAGACATTATGTGATCCAAATAGTCCGATAGCACTAGAATCAATTACTTTTCCGGACCCTGTTTTGTCTGTTGCAGTTGAGCCTAAAACCAGATCAGATCAAGATAAGATGACAAATGCTCTAACTAGATTAGTTGATGAAGATCCAACACTTCAGGCGAGTACTGACGATGAAACTGCTCAAGTGATTCTAGCAGGAATGGGAGAATTGCATCTTGACGTGATTATTGAACGTATGAGAAGAGAATTTAATGTTGACGCTACAGTTGGTGCACCTAGAGTAGCTTATAGAGAGACCGCTACAAAAACAGCTAATGCACAGGGTAAATTTATAAGACAATCTGGAGGAAGGGGTCAATATGGAGATTGTACTCTCAGGATAGAGCCACTTGAACCAGGTAGTGGTATTTTATTTGAAAGTGAAATAACTGGATCAACTTTACCTACAGAATATTTTCGACCAATAGAGCAAGGTTATCGTGAGGCTGCTCAAAGTGGATTTTTGGCTGGTTATCCAGTAGTGGATGTAAAGGCAGTTTTGATTGATGGGTCTCATCATGATGTTGATTCTTCAGAGATGGCATTTAAAGTCGCAGCGTCGATGGCTTTTAAATCAGCTATGAATAAGGCATCAGCGGTAATGCTAGAGCCTATAATGAACATTGAAGTTGTAACACCTGAAGAGTTTTTAGGTGATGTGATTGGAGATTTAAATTCTAGAAGAGCTCAAGTCCAAAGTATGGAAGCTCGTGGAAAAGTACAAGTTGTAAAAGCATTTATTCCTTTAGCAGAAACATTTCAGTATGCTACAAGACTTAGATCGCTCACGACAGGCAGAGCCAGTTTTTCTATGGAGATGGATCATTATTCACGTGTTCCAAAAGTTATTTTTGAGAAAGTTGTAAATTAGATATGCCAGGACAAAAAGTTAGAATAGTTCTTAAGTCGTTTGATCACAGGGTATTAGATATATCTACCCAGCAGATTTTAGATACTGCTGCACAGACTGGTGCTCAGGTTGCAGGACCGGTACCAATGCCTACTTCAAAAAGAAGATTTACTGTTCTTAGATCTCCACATGTAAATAAAGATTCTAGAGAATATTTTGAATTACGTGTACACAAAAGAATTATGGATATATTAGAACCTAGTCCGAAAACCATTGACTCTCTGACTAAATTAAATGTTCCGGCTGGTGTGGATATTTCAATTAAGTTGTAATTGATGAGGTTATTTTTATGAGTATAAATGGATTAATTGGAAAAAAAATATCAATGACAACACATTTTGAAGAAGATGGTTCTTCTAATGCTGCGACTATTGTTAAATTGGGTCCTTGTGTAGTTACTCAAGTAAAAACAGAACCAAAGGATGGTTATCAAGCAGCTCAGATAGGATTCATGGATGTCGAAAAAATTAATAAACCTAAATCTGGGCATTTAGCTAGATCTCAAGGTAAATTTCGCTTCTTAAGAGAATTTCTATCCGTCGATTTATCTGATATAGAAGTTGGACAAGAAATTAAATCTGACTTGTTTAAATTAGGAGATTTAGTTAAGGTAACTGGAATTTCTAAAGGAAGAGGTTTTTCTGGTGCGGTAAGGAGATATAATTTTAAGGGAGGTCCCAAAACTCATGGACAATCTGATAGACATAGAGCTGTTGGATCTATAGGTGCTGGCTCTTCACCAGGTAGAGTTTGGAAGGGGACAAGAATGCCGGGGCATTATGGAGTAGATAAAGTTACTGTAAGGGGTCTGAAAATAATCCATATTGATTCTACTCAGGATATTGTATACGTAAGCGGTGCTTTACCAGGTTCAAAAAATGGGTTATTGATTGTTGAGAAGCAGTTTTAAAATGAAAATGCAAGTTATAAAATTAAATAGCAAAAGTAAAACTCAAAGTTCAGTATCTGCGAGCGATTATGTTTGGTCCGTAGACCATAATTCAAGTGTTTTGCATCAGTCAATTGTTGCGTATTTAGCAAACAAACGTCATGGTACCCATGATACAAAAACTAGAGCAGAAGTAATTTATTCTACTAGAAAAATAAGAGCGCAAAAAGGTACAGGTAATGCTAGGTTGGGTAGTAGAAGATCACCTACTTTGATAGGTGGTGGTGTAGCTCATGGACCTCATCCACGTTCATATAGACAGAAATTACCTAAGAAGATGAAACGTCTTGCATTGAGGGTGTCTTTGTCCGATAAAGTACGATCAAAGAATCTTTTTGTCCTAGATAAAATGGTTTTTACAACTATTAACATTTCAAATATTAAATCTTTAATCGATGGATTAGATATTAAAGGTTCAGTTTTAATAATTACTGAAAATACTGATCATAATATAATAAAATCCGCAAGAAATTTACATGGAGTGGAGGTGATACCGGCTGCTCTACTGAATGCTTTAGATATTTCTATGAAAGAAAATATATTGACTACTAAGGATGTTATTAAAAAAATAGACTTAATTTGGGGAGAGGGTTAATTTATGGATTATTCTGATATATTAATTCGTCCTTTGGTTACTGAGAAATCTACTATTCAAGGTGAATCTGGGAAGTATGTTTTCGAAGTTTCAAAATCTGCTACTAAAAAACAGATTTTATCAGCAGTAGAATGGGCTTTTGAAGTTCGAGTTCTAAGTGTTAATGTTATTAACATTAGAGGTAAAACAAAACAATATGGTGGGCGCCCTACTCGAAGACCTGATTGGAAAAAAGCGATTGTTAAGTTAGCTGAAGGTGATTCTATTCAGCTTTTTGAGGGGGCATAAGGTGGCATTAAAAGTTCATAAATCTACGTCTCCCGGAAGAAGAGATTCTGTATCTACAGATTTTAGTGATATTACTAAAAATAAACCTGAAAAATCACTTTTGGCTCCATTATTAAAAAAGGGTGGACGAAATAATCGAGGGCGCATAACTGTTAGACATAGAGGTGGTGGACATAAACGTCGTTATAGAATTATAGATTTTGATAGACGAAAGAATGGTCAAGCTGAGGTTTTATCTATTGAATATGATCCAAATAGAACAGCTAGGATTTCTCTGATTAGATATGAAGATGGTAAAAAAAGTTATATCGTTGCTCCTAATAATTTAAAAGTAGGACAGAAAATAATTAATGATAGTTCTGAAAATTATCAAATAGGTAATTCTATGTATCTTTCTGATATTCCGACTGGAACTCTTGTTCATAATATTGAAATCAATCCAGGAAAAGGTGGTCAGTTAGTTAAAAGCGCAGGAACTGTTGCGCAGGTAATGGCGCATGAAGGCGGATATACTTTATTAAGATTACCTTCAGGAGAAATGCGTAGGATAATAAATAAATGTAAAGCAACTATTGGTCAAGTTTCTAACTTAGATCATAAAAACCAGAAGCTTGGTAAGGCAGGTCGTAATCGACATAGAGGTAGAAGGCCAACTGTAAGGGGTTCTGTGATGAGTCCTGCGGCACATCCACATGGTGGTGGAGAAGGTAGAAGTGGTATAGGTATGCCAGGGCCTAAGACTCCGTGGGGTAAACCTGCTTTAGGTGCTAGAACTAGAAGAAACAAAAGAAGTAATTCTTTAATATTGAGGAGGCGCAGATAATGTGTATCAATTCTTAGATGAGTAGATCTATAAAGAAAGGCCCTTACGTCAGCCCAAAATTATTAAAAAAAATTTTGGATGCACGTAATTCAGGATCTAATAAACCTATTAAGACTTGGGAAAGAGGTTCAATGGTGATGCCTGAGATGGTGGGTATTACATTCGCAATACATGATGGAAGAAAATTTTTACCTGTTTTAATTACTGAAAATATGGTTGGACATAGGTTAGGAGAATTTGCTCCTACTAGAAATTTTAGAGGCCATTCTAGGAATATTTAGGGATAATTATGGCATTAGCAAGATTAAAAAATATAGGTATTTCAGCGTACAAACTTAGATTAGTCATTGATAAAGTTCGTGGCAAAAGAGTTACTGATGCTGAAAACGAATTACGTTACATGAAAAGTCCTGCGGCAGCAGTTACTTCTAAGCTTTTAAAATCAGTTATTTCTAACGCTGAAAATAATGATTTGCAAAATAAAGATGATTTGAAAATTGTAAAAATTACTGCAGATAAGTCTTCTAGTGTTAAAAGATACAGAGCAAAAGCTAGAGGAAGAGCTGGTGCTTTTGATAGACCTACCTCTCATTTAGTGATTGAAGTAGATGAGGAAGGAATTTAATTATGGGTCAAAAAACACATCCTAAAGGTTTTAGATTAGGTGGAGTGCAAGATTGGAGTTCTCACTGGTTTGCAAACAATGCATCTGATTATAAAAAATTGACTTCTGAGGATTATACAATTCGTAAGATGATTAATGATAAATATAGTGAATCAGGGGCTATTTCAAGTATAGATATTGAAAGAGGTGCACAAGAAGTAGTTGTAACCATCCATACTGCTCGACCTGGAATTATAATAGGTAGAGGCGGGACAGCTGTTGATGTGATGCGAGAAGATATGGAAACTTTAACTGGTAAGAAGGCTAGACTTAATATTTTAGAAGTTAGGCAACCAGATTTAAATGCTATTTTAGTTGGAAGATCCATTTCGGAACAATTAGTAAGACGAGTTGCATATCGTAGGGCTATCAGAACTGCAGCTCAGCGCACAATGCAATCAGGTGCACTAGGCATTAAGATTCTTGTTTCAGGTAGATTAGGTGGAGCCGAAATAGCACGTTCTGATAAGTATATGGAAGGAAGAGTACCACTACATACACTAAGAGCTCAAATAGATTATGCTGTTGCGGAGGCTTTTACTACTTATGGTGTAGTTGGTGTGAAAGTATGGATTTATACTGGTGATATGTCTATGTCTTCAGAAAGTCTTATGGCAAGAACTCAATCAAGAGCAACTATGTCTAAAGCCCCTGAAGAAAACAAGGATAAAAAACGCTCCAAGTCGCGAAGAAGATCCAAGAAGAAAGATTCAACTGATGTTACAACCTAAACAAACTAAATATAGAAAATATCATAGAGGTAAGATGAAAGGATTATCATCAAAAGCTTCTACCTTAGATAATGGTGACTATGGTTTAAAGGCTGTAGGGCCTGGTTGGGTTACAGCTCGTCAAATAGAATCTGCTAGAAGAGCTATAACTGGTTATTTAAAAAGAGGTGGACAGGTTTGGATAAGTGTTTTTCCAGATAAACCAATTACTGCTAGGGCTGCTGAAACAAGAATGGGTGGAGGAAAAGGTCCTATTGATCAGTGGGTAGCCGTAGTCAAAAGAGGACGGATTATGTATGAGATAGCCGACGTCCCCGAAGAATTAGCAAAAGAGGCTTTAAGACGTGCTTCTCATAAATTTGCTATACCTACAAAGATTGTAAGTAGGAGTGATGAATTATGAAGATTAATGAAGTTAGAGAAATAAATACTCAAGATTTGAAGAAAGAATTCAGAGAACAAAAAAAATCTTTGATGAATTTGAGATTTAGAAAATCTACCATGCAATTAACTGACACTAGTGAATTGTCAAAAGTAAGAAAAACAATAGCACGAATAAAAACTGTAATTCGAGAAAGAGAAATTGTAGTAGATATTTCAAATGATACAAATCAATCAAAGGAGGAATAATTGGCTCGTAAAAGACGTATAGGCACGGTTTTAAGCGATACTAACAATAAGACTATTATTGTAGGTGTTGATTGGACTCAAAGAGATCCAGTGTATGGGAAATCAAAAAGAAGAATAACTAGATTTTCTGCATCTGATATTAATAACACTGCTAAAATTGGTGATCGTGTGGTAATTGAAGAGTCTAAACCTATCTCCAAAACTAAGAAATGGAGATTGATTGAAATTGTTGAAAAATCAATTAATTATAATATATCAGATTCAGAAGATTCTGAATGAGTCAATAAGATATAAGGTTTATATATGATACAAAGAGAATCAAGATTAAAAGTTACTGATAACTCCGGTGCGAGAGAGGTACTTTGTATTAATATTTCTGGGGGAAGTGCTAGAAAATATGCTAAAGTAGGTGATGTAATCACATGTACAGTAAAAGATGCTCAACCTGGTGGAAATGTAAAAATGCATCAAGTAGTTAAGGCTGTAATTGTAAGACAAAAAAAAGAATTTAGACGATATGATGGTTCTTTTATAAGATTTGATGATAACGCATGTGTAATTATTGGTGATGATCAGAATCCGAGAGGCACGAGGATTTTTGGGCCGGTCGCTAGGGAACTTAGAGACAAACAATTTATGAGAATTATTTCTTTAGCACCTGAGGTTTTATAGTCATGAGTAATAAGATTAAGATTGATGATAAAGTTATTGTAATTTCTGGTAAAGATAAAGGTAAAACTGGTTCTGTTATAAGAGTGCTAAAATCTTCTAATAGGGTTGTCATTGAGGGTGTTAATATTGTAACTAAACATGTTAAGCAAAGACCTGGTGTTTCACAGACAGGATTAGTTAAAGGTGAATCATCTATTCCTATTTCTAATGTTATGCTTATTGATCCTGATACTTCACAACCGGGAAGAGTCAAATGGCAATTCTTAGAAGATGGAACCAAAACGCGAATCGTTAAAGGAAAGAAAAGTGCCGTCGAGTAAAGTTAATAATAAATCAAAACAGAATTCTAAATCTTCTGATAAAAAAACTTCTAAAGAAAGTGTGATTGATTCTTATGTTTCTAATAGGACTATTCCTAGGATGTTAGAAAAATATCAGAAAGATGTTGTTCCAATGATGAGAGAGAATTTTTCTTATAGAAATATTATGGAAGTTCCAAAAGTAGAAAAAATTTTTGTAAATATAGGGATGGGTGAAGCTGTATTAGATAAAAATTCATTAACAGCAGCTATATTAGATCTTACTACTATAACAGGTCAAAAACCTAGGGAAAATAAGGCTAAAAAATCTATTGCAAATTTTAAATTACGAGAAGGTATGGTTATTGGTCTATCAGTAACCCTTAGGAGAGATAGAATGTGGGATTTTTTTGATAGACTTGTAAATATTGCTTTGCCTAGAATTAGAGACTTTAGGGGTATAAACTCTAAAGCCTTTGATGGGCATGGAAACTATTCTTTAGGTTTAAGAGAACAAGTAACATTCCCAGAAATTAATTATACTGAAGTGGATAAATTAAGAGGTCTGCAGGTTACCATAAATACTTCTGCGAAAACTGATCACGAATCTAAGAAACTTTTAGAGTTACTAGGAATGCCATTTAGTAGTTAAATTGAATAAAATGAATTTTATAAAGGTGAATAATAATGGCTAAAAAATCAATGGTTGCTAGAGATGTTAAAAGGAAAAAAATGATGGAAAAATATCTTAATAGAAGGAATGAATTAAGATCAGCTTCATTAAATCCTAAATTATCACTTGAAGAAAGAATGGCTGCTCGTAGAGAGTTATTTACCTTACCAAAAAATTCCTCTCCTACGAGAATGAGAAACAGATGTTCAATCACAGGAAGGCCAAGAGGTTATATTCGCTTTTTTGGTCTTTCAAGAATAGCTTTTAGGGAAATGGCTCTTAATGGTGAGCTTCCAGGAATACGTAAAGGTAGTTTATAAATTTAGGAGTTATCATATTGCCAGTATCAGATCCAATTTCAGACATGTTGACAAGAATCAGAAACGCTGTGATGGTTCATCATAGTTCTGTTTCTATACCTGCTTCAAAAACAAAAGAATCTTTATTAAATTTGTTAAAACAAGAAGGATTTATTTCAGATTTTAAGAAAAATATAGATGGTTCGAAGACATTTTTTGAAGTTACACTCAGATATTATGATGATAATTCGTCAGTAATTACTGGTTTGAAAAGAATTAGTAAGCCTGGATTAAGAGTTTATTCAAAGAAGAATGATATACCAAGATATCTTGGTGGTTTAGGTGTGTCTTTTTTATCTACACCTAAAGGTATAATGACTGGTTATAATGCCAAAAAACAAGGACTTGGAGGGGAATTGCTATTTTTTGTATGGTGATACTAAGATAATAGTACTTTTAATTTAATATATGTCAAGAATAGGTAAAGCCCCAATAAATATTCCAGATGGGGTAGATTTAAAAATAGATGGTTCTAATGTATTTATCAAAGGTAAGATTGGAGAACTTTCAAGGGTATTTCCTCAAACAATAAAAATTAAACAAGAGGGGAACATTTTATATGTGGAGAGGATTAATGACAATCCTGATCAGAGATCTTTACATGGCTTATCAAGAAGTTTATTGAACAATATGGTAATAGGAGTTTCTTCAGGTTTTTCTAAACGTTTGGAATTGATAGGTACAGGATATAGGGTACAACAGAAAGGCAAATCACTTCAGTTAAGTTTGGGTTTTTCACATAATGTTGATATAGAACCCAATGGGAGTAATAAATTATCAGCCGATGGGCAAAACTTTATTATAATTTCTGGACCTGATAAACAATCTGTGGGAGATCAGGCAGCTAATATTAGAAAGTTACGAAAACCGAATCCTTTTACGGGGAAAGGAATTAAGTATGACGGCGAAGTTATTAGAAGGAAAGCAGGAAAAGCAGCTGCTACGAGTGCGTAAGAATTATGAGTAGTAATAAATTTGATTCAAGAAATAGGATGCGTAGGCATCGAAGAATTAGAAGGAAAATTGAAGGTCTTAAAGATCGACCTAGGTTAAATGTTTTCCGTTCAAGTAGACATATTTATGTTCAAATTATAAATGATGAATTAGGAGAAACTATTGCATCTGCTTCATCATTAAATACTACTCAAGAAAATAAAATAAAAATTGCTTCTAACGTTGGTACTATGATTGCTGATAAAGCTAAACAATTAGGAGTTTCTGAAGTGGTTTTTGATAGAGGAGGATACAAATATCATGGTAGAGTCAAAGCTTTGGCGGAAGCCGCTAGAGTTGGAGGGTTAAAGTTCTAATTATGTTTGATGAAAATTTAGATAAAAATTCTGAGGCTGTTGAAGCTAAACCTTCTGAAGATAAATCAGAGAAAAAATCTGAGGCTGTTGAAGCTAAACCTTCTGAAGATAAATCAGATAAAAAATCTGAGGCTAATGTAAATAAACAAAATAATTCTGCAAGACCCCAGAGATATGGTAGGGACTCTAATTCAAATCAAAGAAATCAAAATAGGAATAGAAATAGACGCAGGGATGATCAGGATTCAGACTTAATTGAAAGAGTAGTTAAGATACGTAGGGTATCTAAAGTTGTTAAAGGTGGTAGAAACCTGTCTTTTAATGCAATGGTTGTTGTAGGAGATGGAAATGGAAATGTTGGTGCTGATTTAGGTTCGGCATCTACTGTACCCGATGCAATCAGGAAAGCAACTACAAACGCAAAAAAAACTATGAAACCTGTTTCTCTAAACGGAGAAACTTTATTTCATGAAGCAAACGAAAGATTTTCAGGAGCTAAAGTTTTATTGAAACCTGCAGCCCCAGGAACAGGAGTGATAGCTGGAGGTGGAGTTAGAGCGGTTATGGAGGCAGTGGGTGTTAAGGATGTATTGTCAAAAACTTTTGGATCTTCTAATACTATTAACATTGTTAGATGTACCTTAAATGCTCTTTATGATATGCGTGACCCTCAAGTTGAATTTTCACGTAGAAGAGATTTAAATAATAATAATTTAAATAAGGAATAAATATGTCAAAGGTACAGATCAAACAAATTAAGAGTGCTATTGGTACTAAACCAAATCAAAGGGCAACTTTAAAGGCTCTAGGATTAAAAGGTATTAATCATACTGTTGAAAAAGAGAATAATCAAACTTTGGAAGGTATGATAAAAAAGGTATCCCATTTAGTTGAATGTAAGTATTAATATTTTTGGAGAGATTCATGGTAAGACTTCATCAGATGTCACCAGATAATGGTGCTAAATCAAAAAGAAAAAGAGTAGGAAGAGGTAATGGTTCTGGAAAAGGAACATATTCCGGTAGAGGGCTTAAGGGGCAAAAACAACGTGAAAGTATTCGACCATTGTTTGAAGGTGGACAAGTTCCATTAATTAAAAAATTACCGCATATGAGAGGTTTTAATAATATATTTAAGATTTTTTATACTCCAATTAATTTAGATATCCTTAATTCATTTGATGATGGTTCTAAAGTGAATGTTGAATCATTAATTGAAAAAAAGATTTTACGTAAAAAAGATTCTCTAATTAAGATTTTAGGACGAGGAAATCTAACAAAAGGTTTGGAAGTTTCTGCTCACTCTTTTAGTAAAACAGCAGTAAAAAAAATTGAAAAAGCTGGTGGTAAAATAAATACCTTATCTAAATAATAATGACTACAACTACTAAGCAAACCCAAAAATCACCTATACCTGCTTTACTGACAGCAATTATCGATGCATGGCGTTTACCTGATTTACGTTTTCGTATTCTTTTTACATTATTTATATTGGTAGTTTTTCGTTTTTTTGCTCATGTTCCTGTTCCAGGAGTAGATAGAGAAGCCTTAGCAGCTGCATTTGAAGCTAATCCACTTTTAGGTTTTTTAGATTTATTTTCAGGTGGTGCTTTAAGAAATTTATCTATTGCAGCGCTAGGAGTATATCCATATATAACTGCATCTATTATTTTACAAATTCTTACTCCTATTGTGCCTAGTTTGAAAGCTATTTCACAGGAAGGAGAAATGGGAAGGAAAACAATTAATAGATATACTCATTATTTAACTTTACCATTAGCTTTTTTACAAGGTTATGGTCAATTAAATTTATTTGCAGGAGGTTTTTTGAGTCAATCTGGTGCAGCTATTACTGGTATAGGATTTGGCGATAATTTTCTAAACACTTTTGCTATTCTTTGTGCTATGGCTACAGGCACTTTACTCCTTGTATGGATGGGAGATTTAGTTACAGAAAAAGGAATAGGTAATGGTATTTCTTTAATTATATTTGCTGGAATTGTGACTACATTACCTTCAATTGCAGGACAGCTAATATTATTAAGAGATCAAATTTTTCAAGTAGTAATGCTTTTATCAATGTTTTTGTTGATTATATATTTGATTGTAGTTTTTGCTGAAGCACAGAGAAGAATTCAGGTTCAGTATGGTAGAAGTGTTTTTAGAGGAGGTCAAATGTATAGGCAATCAGGGGCCACTCATATTCCTTTAAGAGTTAATGCGGCTGGAATGATACCTTTAATATTCGCTTTTTCTATTTTGATACTTCCTTCGACAATTGCTAGTTATTTTGTTAATCCTTCTTCTAGTAGTTTTTTATCTAATTTTGCTTTATCTATTCAAAATGCTCTTGGTCCAACTAGTACTTTTTATTGGTTTGCGGTGTTTATATTGGTTGTGCTTTTCACGTTCTTTTATACTCTGGTTGTTCATAATCAACAGAATTTATCAGAGAATCTTCAAAAAAATGGGGGATTTATACCTGGAATAAGACCTGGAGCTCCAACTAAAGATTATTTAATGAAAGTTGTTCTACGAATTACATGGGGTGGAGCATTATTTTTAGGAATGATAGCTATAATGCCTTGGATTGCTCAATTAATTACTAATTTACAAAATGCCACATCTATTATTCAAAGTACCAGCTTACTTATTATGGTTGGTGTTGCATTAGATACTATGAGGCAACTGGAAGCTCAATTATTAATGAGAAATTATGAAGGTTTTGTAAGGTAATTTAAAATAATGAGAATTATTTTACTAGGACCTCCTGGATCCGGAAAAGGAACCCAATCATCTTTTATTTCTGAGTATTTTAAAATTTCTCATTTGTCAACTGGAGATATACTCAGATCTGAAGTTAATAAAGGATCAGACTTAGGTATTTCTGCGAAAAAATATATGGAAGTAGGAGATTTAATTCCTGACGAATTAATGATTAAAGCAATCAATAATAAAATTCTTAATTTATCAACAGGATTTTTACTTGATGGTTTTCCAAGGACATTGAATCAAGCTAAATCTTTAGATACTTTATTAATTGATAAAAATCAACCTATTGATAAAGTCGTCTGTCTGAAGGTCAATAAGGATGAGATAATTTCTCGTTTATTATCTAGGGCAATATGTAATTCATGTGGAAATAATTACAACCTTTTATCCTCTCCTCCAAAGCAAAAAGGAAAATGTGACTCATGTGATGGCGACATAATAACAAGATCTGATGACAATAAAGAGGCTATATCAAATCGATTACAGATTTATGAAGAAATGACATCTCCAGTTATTAATTACTATGATTCTAGTAAGAGGTGTTTTTTTGTAACTGCTTCAGATAAACCAAAAAATGTTTTTAAAACAATTAGGAAATTGTTAGATAAATGAATGTAAATTATATGAAAATTACTATATAATTGATAAGTTGTTTTTGAATATAAACCATATGTCTCATTCTAAAAATTTATTTCTATTTATAAAATGATTTCTTTAAAATCTAGTGCTGAAATAAAAATAATGAAAGAGGCAGGTAAAATAGTCGCTATTGCAGTGAGAAAAGCATTTGATGTTATGCAACCAGGAATTACTACTAAAGAATTAGATAATATAGCTTCTGAAGAGATAAAAAATCTCGGAGCTAAACCAGCCTTTTTGGGATTATATGGATTTCCAGCTACTGCTTGTATTTCTATTAATTCTGAAATAGTACATGGTATTCCTAGCGAAGATAGAATAGTTAACCAAGGAGACATTGTTACTATAGACTGTGGAGCTATCGTTGATGGTTTTTATAGTGATCATGCTGTATCTGAAATTGCTGGAAATGCAGAAGAAGATAGTATTTTTCTTGTTGATACTACTAAAAAATCTTTATTACAAGCGATTGATAATGCTAAACCAGGTAATAGATTAGGTGATATTTCAAATGCTGTTGAAACTTATGTAAGGCCAAAAGGTTTCGAACTAGTAAGAGAATATGTTGGGCATGGAATAGGGAGACAATTACATGAATCTCCTCAAGTTCCAAATATAGGTCAGCCTTCAACTGGGATTGAGCTTAAACCAGGTTTAGTTTTAGCTATAGAGCCAATGTTAACCGTAGGAAGTTGGGAGACAGAAAAATTAGAGGATGAATGGACTGTAGTCACTAAAGATGGTTCAATGTCTTGCCATTTTGAACATACTGTTGCTGTAACTGAAAATGGTCCGGAAGTTTTAACTGAAATTTAATTGTATGTCAAAAAAAGAAGCTATAGAAGTAGAAGGAGTTGTTTCTCAAGCATTACCAAATGCTTATTTCAATGTTGATTTACCTAATGGTCATAAAGTATTGGCACATGCTTCAGGAAAAATAAGGAAGAATTTTATCAGAGTTTTACCAGGAGACAGAGTTCTTGTTGAACTTTCTACTTATGATTTAACTAGAGGTAGAATAACATACAGATTCAAATAAAGAGATAAAAATGAAAGTAAAAGCATCAGTAAAAGCAAAACACCCAGGAAGTAAAATTGTTAGAAGAAAAGGAAGGGTGTATGTTATTAATAAACAAAATCCAAGATTGAAAGCTAGACAAGGATAGAGAATAAATGCCAATAGTTGCAGGTGTAAATATTTCAGATAATCAATTTGTTGAATTTGCTTTGACTTCAATTTATGGAATTGGAAGATATAGAGCAAAGCAAATCACTACTGATTCAGGGATACAATTAAATTCCACTAGAGTAAAAGATTTAACAGAATCTCAACTTACTTCAATTAGGCAAAAGGTTGATGCTACTAACCTTACTATAGAAGGAGATTTGAGGCGTGAAGTTCAGCTAAATGTGAGACGTTTAGGCGATATAAAATCATATAGAGGAAATAGACATAGGATAGGTTTGCCTGTTAGAGGGCAGAGAACAAAGACTAATGCACGAACAAAACGGGGAAGAAGACAAGCAATAGCTAATAAAAAAATAGCACCTAAACATTAGGAAGAAACATTATTATTTAAGGTGAATTATGCCAAGACAGAGAACTAGAAAAAAAGAAAAAAAATTTATCCCTCAAGGTAGAGCGTATATAAATGCTACCTTTAATAATACTTTGGTTACATTAACTGATAATAGTGGAAACGTGATTTCACAAAGTAGTGCAGGGGAAATGGGATTTACTGGATCTCGTAAGGCTACAGCATTTGCTGCTCAAAGAGCAGCAGAATCAGCTGCTAAAGCTGCTATAGAAAATGGAATGAAAACTGTTGATTGTATGGTTAAAGGACCTGGTTCCGGGCGTGAAGCTGCTATCCGTGCTATACAAGGGGCAGGTATTCGGGTTATTTCAATTAGAGATGTTACTCCGAATCCTCATAATGGTTGTCGTCCTCCCAAAAGAAGAAGAGTTTAAATCTTATAGTTTGAAAAGGTAGTTTAAAAAAGGGAATTTATGGCACGAAATATAGGACCAAAATGTAAGGATTGTAGAAGGTTTGGAATGAAAATTTGTTCTAAACCAGCAGGAAAATGCGCCTTTGAAAAAAGGAAAACTCCTCCTGGAGATTTTTCTCCAACTCGTAGAAGAAGATCTTCAGAATATGGTCAGCAGTTAAAAGAAAAACAAAAAGCAAGAGCTATATATGGAATTTTAGAACGCCAATTTAGAAATTATTATAGAAAAGCTAATAACATGGAAGGAGTTACTGGAGAACGGTTACTTCAATTGTTAGAGTCTAGACTTGATAATACTGTATACAGGTTAGGGTTTTCTATTTCTAGATCACATGCGAGACAGATAGTTGGGCATGGACATATACAGGTTAATGGTAGGAAAGTTTCTATTCCTTCCTATCAAGTTAAAAAGGGTGATCAGATCACTTGGAAAGATTCTTCAAAGAGCAGCAGTATGTTTGATATTATCAAATCTGGAGAAGGTGTGAATCAAACTGTTCCAAGATGGCTAAAATCTAACATAGAAAGTGGATCAGGCGAAGTTTTGGCTGGTCCTAATGTTAGTGAAATAGACACTCTTATAGATACTCGTCAAATAATAGAATATTATTCAAGGAGATAAAATTGACTCAGTCACAAAATTTTGAAGAAAATTTGTATGGTATTTCACCTAATTTTGACACTGATGGAACTAAAAAAAAGGTTCCGGAAATGACTTTAAGGATTGAAGAATCTAATGATAATTATGGACTTATTATAATAGAACCTATAGAAAGTGGTTTGGCTAATTCTCTAGCTAATCCACTAAGAAGAACTTTATTAGGATCATTATCAGGAACTGCTATTAATTGGGTAAAGATTTCAGGAATAGATCATGAATATTCCACGGTCCCACATATGAAAGAAGAAGTTATAGAATTTTTGATGAATGTAAAAGGGGTTAGGATTAAATCAGATCAAATGCGACCAGGTCGTTTAAGACTAGAAGTAAGTGGTGAAGGAGAAATTAAGGCGGGAGATATAATGGCAACTTCAGACTTTGAAGTTATAAATCCTGAGTATCATCTTGCTACATTACAAAGTGAATCCGCTCAACTTTCTGTAGAATTTAGTGTTGATCATGGAATAGGATATAAGATAGCTGAAAGAGGTTCTGGTATGCCTATTGGGGTTTTACCGGTTGATGCTATTTATACTCCTATAAGAAAAGTTAATTTTTCTATTGATAATATTAGAATCGGTGATAGATCAAACTTGGAAAGATTAAGTTTTGAAATCTGGACAGATAGGACTATAGATCCTGTTACAGCTTTTAAAAATGCTTCAAATGTCTTGATGGATAAATTTTTTGAATTTACTAGACTAGGAATAGATGATAATCCTGATGATAATCCAGCAGCAGTATTGGGTATTTCACCAGAAGCATATAATACTCTAGTTGAATCCTTAGATTTATCTGCACGAACTCTAAATTGTTTAAAAAGAGCTGGAATAAATAGGGTTGGAGAAGTTCTTCAACTTCCTAAAGCAGATCTATTAAAGATCAGAAATTTTGGGCAAAAATCAATTACTGAATTGTTTGAAGTTTTATCTTCAAGAGGATTATTACCTAAAGAAAATTCTAATTTGAGTCCAGAACCTGAAGATTCTTCATCGGAAGAGGAAGAATAAATAATGAGACATAAACTTAAAGGTCGTCAATTTGGAAGGTCTAGTGGTCCTAGAAAGGCGATGTATAAAATAATAGTCACTGATTTGATAAGACATGGAAAAATTGAAACTACTATTTCAAAAGCAAAAGAGATAAAATCCTTATGTGAAGAAATGATCACTTTAGGTAAAAAAGGGACATTACATGATCGTAGAACAGCTGCTGCTTTTATTACCGATAAGAATGTATTAGCTAGCTTATTTACTGAAATTGCTCCAAAGTACTCTGATCGACCTGGAGGTTACACACGTATTATTCGAAAAGGATTTAGACCAGGAGATGGAGCAGAAATAGTAATTTTAGAACTGGTTTAGTGATTGAATCAAAATATTTTTTGATAATTTCTTATGAAGGTACCGATTTTTATGGTTCTCAGATTCAAAAAAATTTACGTACAGTGCAGGGGGATTTGGAATACGCTATAGAAAAGATTTTTAGGACCCATTCTAGAGTGTTATTAGCAAGTAGAACTGATACGGGTGTTCATGCTGATTTTCAGGTAGGAACTTTTGTGATCAATGGCAATAATAAATTTAATTCTAATTCATTACGTTCTGCTTTGAATACATATCTTTCTGGAGATCTAAAAATTTTATATGCAGGAAAACTTTCAGAAGGAGATATTTTTTTCAATCCTAGAAGAGACGCAATTTCGAGGGAATATATATACACTTTTGATGATGCAGAGGTTTTAGAACCTAAATTTCGTAACTATGTACATCATGTTAATGGAAAATTAGATGAAAATAAGATGGATGAAGCGGCTTCATTCTTAATTGGTACTCATGATTTTGTTTCATTTTCAGGTTCGTCCACATCTTTAAGTGATTCTACGATTAGAAATGTTTTTGATTGTAAAGTTACGAGAATAAAGAATAAAGTATTTTTTTCTATTATTGCTAATGCATTCTTACATCAACAAATAAGGCGAATTTCAGCTTTATTACTAGAGATAGGACTTAATAAGAAATCTCCAAATATGATGAAAAAAATATTAGCCTCAAAAAATAAAGAAGAATTTACTCATGTACTTAGTCCTAATGGATTATGTTTAAAAAAAATCGAATACAAGGAAAAATTTTTACAAAAAATTATTACGCATTCTGTTAATAGATAGTAGAATGGTTATTGGAATTATTTTATGACTACACATATAAACATTAAAAATTATAATCCAAAAATATCTGAATTAGATTCTGATTGGCATCTGATAGATGCTGCGGATCAAATCTTAGGGCGACTTGCAACGAATATCGCTATGCTTTTAATGGGGAAAAATAAACCAACTTATGTTCCTCATTTATTATCAGGTGATTTTGTGATAGTTATTAATTCATCCAAAGTAAAAGTTTCAGGGGATAAATACGAAAAAAAAATTTACAAGAGATTTTCTTCTTACCCAGGAAATTCTAAAGAAATTCCATTTAATTCTATTCAAAATAAAACCCCAAATAAAATAATTGAATTAGCAGTAAAAGGTATGCTTCCCAAAAATAAACTTGGCAGAAAAATGTTTACTCGTTTAAAGGTTTACTCTGGTTCAGAACATCCGCATACAGCTCAATTAATTGGATCTAAAAATAAACAACCAAAATTGCCTCAGCCATTTGCTGTAAATCAGACAGAAACATCTGAAGTTAGAGACTCTAGAACATCAAAGTCTACTGCCTCTAAGACAAGTGCTAAAACAAAGGCTAGTACATCAAAGACTGATGCGTCTAAGACAAGTGCTAAAACAAAGGCTAGTACATCAAAGACTGTTGCATCTAAGACGAGTACTAAGACAAAGTCTAGTACTCCAAAAGCTAGTTCTAAAAAGGCTAGTACATCAAAAAGAAAAACTACAAAGAATTAATATTTTAGGAGTTAGATAGTTGACCACAGGTACTTATTATTATGGAACAGGAAGAAGGAAAACTTCTGTTGCGAGAGTTAGAATATACAATAAACCTGGATCAGTTAGCGTTAATGGAAAGCCAGCAGAAGATATATTTACAGTAGAAGCATGGAAGAATGAGGCTCTAAAACCCTTAAGTGTAGTTGGGCTTGATAGTAAAGTTACTGTTGTTGCAGATATAAAAGGCGGGGGTGTTAACAGCCAGGCTGGAGCACTTTGTCATGGAATAGCTAGGGCGTTAGTAGTAATGGATGAAAATCTCAAGAAACCTTTAAAAGTTTCAGGATTGCTTACTAGAGATTCAAGAATGAAAGAAAGTAAGAAATATGGATTAAAAAGAGCTCGTAAGGCTGCACAGTACACAAAAAGATAGCCTAAAGACTTTTAATCACAAGATTTCTATCTAAACCACTTAGGTCACTGGTTATATTTATTTGATCAGGGGAAAAGTATTTTTTAGATATTTCGATACAGTTTTCTTTTATGTCTGGATCTATTTCTATAAAAATCCCGAATTTATTTTTTTTGCAAATTCTTTTGATATCTTTCAATATTTTCTCTATAATTTTTGTTCCTTTAGGGCCGCCATTTAAAGCTATTATTGGTTCCTTTTTAATTTCTTCGTTTAAGAATTTCAAATTAGTAGTTTTTATATAAGGTGGATTCGAGACAATTATATTAAATTCACCATAAATATTTTTCAAACAATCACTTAGGACAAAATTTATTTTTAATTTATGTTTCTTAGCATTTATTTTTGCGATTTCTAATGCTTTTGAAGAAATATCTGATACGGTGATGTTTGAAAAAGGTATTTCTTTACCTAAAGATATACCTACTACCCCTGATCCTGTACATATGTCCAATATCTTTGGGTTTTTAATTTTATTTTTTTTAATAAAATCAATTGCTTGAATTACCAATAATTCAGTTTCATTTCTAGGGATAAGTACATTTGAATTTACAAAAAAATTTCTTTTATAAAATTCTGTATTTTGAGTGATATATTGAACAGGTTCTTTTTGTATTCTTCTTTCAATTAGTTTATTTATATTTAAAATATTTTCACTACTTAATTCGTAATTAATATTTGAAATATAATTTGCAGTTGTCCATTTCATATGGTGAGAAATAAGTATCCTTGTTTCATTTTTATATTCTGAAAAACCTGAATCTTTTAATAAAGAATTTGTCTTGCGAACATAATCTCTTAGTAACATTTTTAATTGTCTATATTGGCATTATTTTCTTCAATTTGGGATAATAATCTAGCTTGTTTTTCTTGAAGTAAAGCATCAATAAAATCTTCTAATTTCCCATTTAACATTTCATCTAACTGATGACTAGTAAAGTTTATTCGATGGTCTGTTACTCTAGATTGAGGAAAATTATATGTTCTAATTTTCTCTGATCTATCTCCAGTTCCTACTTGGCTCCTTCTGTTAGCACTTATTTCTTCATTTCTCTTTCTTATTTCCAAATCCCATAACCTTGCCTTCAATATTTCCATAGCTTTTAATTTATTTTGGATTTGTGATCTTTCATTTTGGCATTGAACTACTAGACCTGTCGGTTTGTGAGTTATTCTTATTGCTGTAGCTACTTTGTTTACATTTTGACCACCGCTTCCTCCTGAATGGAAAACATCTATAACTAAATCATTATCCTCAATATTAATATCCATTTCTTCAGATTTTGGTAGTACAGCGATTGTTACTGTAGATGTATGTATTCTGCCTTGAGATTCAGTTGATGGTACCCTTTGTACTCTATGTACACCACTCTCTAAAGTTAATTTTTTATATGCTTCTTGTCCGTTTATTTCAAAAATTACTTCCTTAATTCCTCCTATTCCTGTTTCATTTAAGCTAGCAACTTGTAAATCCCATCTTTCTTTTTCAGCAAATCTTTCGTACATTCTAAAAAGATCAGCAGCGAAAAGCCCTGCTTCGTCTCCTCCTGCACCAGCACGTATTTCCATTATTGCATCAGCATTTTCGGTAATATCTTTCGGTAGCAAAGCAATTTTTATTTGATTTGAGACTTCATCAATTGTATTTTTTAGTGATTCAATTTCTAATTTCGCTAAATCTATTACATCCTTATCTGTTTCTGAATTGATTAATTCAGAAATATTTTCCATCTCCAAATCTGTCTTCTTATATTTCTGCCAAATTTTTACGATATCATCAAGCGATCGATACTCTTTTCCTAGATCTTTAAGTTTATTAGGGTCTTTTGTAATTTCAGGATCCGAGAGTAAAGTCTCTAATTCTTTGTATCTTATTAATATGTTATCTAGTTTCTCAACTATGGATTTATTAATCATTTATCTTGGAATTTTTTTATAGTGTTTACTATTATTTTAGGGTCAATTTCTACATTTTGCTCTTCTGAATTTATAAAAAGAGGTTTCAGTTTTGCCTTATTTGAATTAATTTCATCTTTTCCAATTATCAAAGCGAATCTAGCTTTAATATTATTTGCATATCTCAGTTGTGCTTTTATAGATTTTTTTGGTGCTAAAACAGCCGTAATTCCCAAATTTCTTATTTTAGAAGTAATAGAGTAGCATTCTCTTGTAGTATCTCCTACCTGTATAACAACAACTTCAAAGTTTTTATTATATACAGGTTCAACTGATTGTTTTTTTATTTCTAATATTATCCTTTCAATACCTGATCCAAATCCGATACCAGGAGTATCAGGTCCACCAATTTTGCTTATCAAAGGATCGTATCTCCCACCTGCTAATATTGTACCTTGAGAGGATGTTTCACTAGGTTGAAATTCAAATACTGTACGGTTGTAATAATCTAATCCTCGTACTAAAGAATTATCAATATAAAAGTTTAATTTTTTATCTTGAGATTGAATTGTTTTCAATAATTCAATTAATTCATTCCAATGGATTAAAGCATCTCCTTTCAAATATTCAATAGATCTTGGAGCATTTTTATTTATTTCAATGGTTTCTTTTTCTTTAGAATCTAATACTCTTAAAGGAGATCTATTTAGTCTATCTTTATCAATTGTTGGGAGTTTATTTTTATTACCTTCAAGAAATTTTTTTAAATCAGAAATATATTTTTCTCTATCGATAGGATCACCAATGCTATTAATTTTTAAGTTAATATTATTTAAACCTAAGCTTTTTATATAATTCCAACCTAATTCTATTATTTCTGCATCAAATTGAGGTGATGAATCACCTATAGCTTCGCAACCAAATTGATGATGCTGTCTTAGTCTTCCTGCCTGTGGTCTTTCATATCTAAACATTGGAGAAATATAAAAAAGTCTTGCGGGTTGAGGTAAGTTAAATAGCCCATTTTGAATATATGATCTACATATTGCTGCAGTACCTTCTGGTCTCAGTGTAATGGAATCTCCACCGTGATCTTCAAATGTATACATTTCTTTTTGGACTATATCCGTTTCATTACCGACACCTCGGTTAAACAATTCAGTGTATTCAAAAATCGGTGTGTTTATACGTTCATATGAAAAATCTGATGCAATTTTTTTGCAAACGGAAACAACCTTAGACCATAAAAACTGATCTTTAGGTAATATATCTGATGTACCTCTAGGTGCAAATATTTTCATAAAAATAAATAATATCTTAATTCTCTAAGAACCTAATCCTGCAATTTGATATATCTTCCCTTCAGTTTTTATTGCGGGAGCATAATACATTTTTGCATTGTGCATCTCCTTAATATTATTTGCTCCTACATAACCCATACATACTTTTAAAGCCCCAATTAAATTCATAGTTCCATCTGTTTTTGATGAAGGACCATTAAGAAGTTGATCTAGAGAGTATTCTGAACCCAGTTTAATTCTAGTTCCTCTAGGAAGTTCTGGGTGCCAAGTAGCCATACCCCAGTGATATCCAAGTGCAGGAGCTTCAAAACATTTTGCAAATGGACTACCTATCATTACTGAATCTGCTCCAGCCGCAAAAGATTTGCATACATCTCCACCAGTTCGTATTCCACCGTCAGTTATAATTGGGACATATCTTCCTGTTTCTTTAAAATATGCATCTCTTCCTGCAGTACATTCTAAAGTAGCAGTAATTTGAGGTACGCCTATACCAAGTACTTCTCTACTAGTACAAACAGATCCTGGGCCTACACCTACTAATACACCATGTATTCCTTGTTCCATTAACTCCTTTGTAACAGAATAAGATACAGTGTTTCCTACTATAATTGGAACATCTAAGTTATTAACTAATTCAGATAAAATTAAACCTCTTAGACTTTTAGAAGTGTGTCTTGCTGTTACTACTGTACCCTGAACAACAATAATATCAGCACCAGCTTCTACAGCAATAGGTGCATGTCGTTTAGCGTTTTGTGGAATAAATGAAACAGCAGCTGTTCCATTATTTTTCTTAATTTCCTCCACTCTTTTAGATATGAGGTTAGTTTTTATAGGCTCTGTATATATCTTTTGTAATATTGATGTTGCTTTTTCAATTGGAGAGTTTGATATTTCTTTATAAATAGATTCCGTGTCTTCAAAACGAGTATGTAAACCATCTAAATTTAGAACACCTATACCACCTTGTTCATGCATATTAATTGCAAATGAAGTATCTACTACTGCATCCATAGAAGAAGCAAAGAAAGGAATATCTAATTTAATTTTTTCAAAATATACCGAAATATCTACCATTTCTGGATTGATTGTAATTTCTCCAGGAGCTATGGAAACATCATCAAAACCATACGCGTGTTGCAATGCATTATAATTATTTTCCAAGTCTCATCTCCTATAAAAAATTAACTTTATAAGTCTTTAATTATTAGCTATTTTACATGTAAGCTTATAATAAGATTTATGTTAAATCTTCTGATAACAGGTGGCTATATTTAAGTTTTTTGTATTGGTTTTAGTATTGATTTTTTGGATTGAAAATTTCATTAAGTGCATCACCAATAATATTCCAACAAAATATCATTAACCATACTACAATAATAGGTGCTAGAAGTTGTTCAGGATGATTTCTTAATACGGAAATGCTGGCACCACCTCTTGCTGTAACATCTCCTATCATTACACCTAAACTTGGTCTTGGAGGTTGAACCCCAAGACCAAAAAAACTTAACATTACTTCAGATAATGCTATAGCTCCAATGCTGAAAGATATACTTACAATTATAGGACTTAAAATATTTGGGAAAATATGCCTAAACAGTATTACAAAATTAGAAGTTCCCATAGCTTTAGCCGCTTGTACATATTCTGCATTTCTAATGGATAATACCTGACCACGTACCAATCTCATAAGACCAAACCAACTAAGAGGTAGTAAAGCAATACCTATTACCAAATAATCAACAATACCGGAAGATAATATTCCTCTAAATCCAAAAGTATCTTCAATATAATGCCCTAAAGAAATAATACTGGGTCTTAATGTTGCAGCAAGTAAGATTATTAATAATATATCTGGAAATGCTGAAATTACTTCTCCTAATCTCATAATAAAAAAATCTATTATTCCTCTGAAATATCCTGCAGCTAATCCTAATGAAATACCTAAAATAAAACTTCCCGTCACTATTGTAATTAGAGTGATTATTATAGTATTTTGTATACCCCAAATTACTCTTGTATAAATATCTCTACCCAATCTATCAGTACCAAACCAATTTTCTAAATTTGGGCCATTTTGTGTTTTGGCTAAATTTGTTTCAGCATAATCATGTGTTGATAAAATTGGAGCAAATATTCCAATAAAATAAATTATAAATAATATAGATAGGCAAATTAGAGCGAGTTTTCTTTTTAGTAATTGATTTAAAAAAATTGTGAAAAGAGTTTTTTGATTAAAGGTATTCATTATTAATCAATCCTTGGATCAACTATTGTGTATGCAATATCAATTATTAGATTTGCTAAAACTAACATTGTAGATCCTATTAAAACTAAAGCTGTTAATACTGGAAAATCTCTCTGATAAATCGCATCAAGAGCTAATCTAGATACACCAGGAATACCATATATTATTTCAACGATTAAGGATCCTCCAAATATTCCAGCTATCGTAAAACCCAAAAGTGTTAAGATAGGAAGAATTGAATTCCTTATTATATGTTTATAGTTAATAGTGTTATTATTTAATCCTTTTGAAAAAGCGGTTCTAATATAATCTTGATCAATTACATCCAGTGTAGATGCTCTCATGTATCTTACGTAAATAGCGGCACCAGGGATACCTATAGTTAATGCAGGAAGAATAATTTGCTTGTCGAAAAAACCATTCCATCCAGAAGCTTGAATCCAACCTAATTTAACTGCAAATATGGTGATTAAAAGAGGGGCTGTAAAAAAAACAGGCATGGCAAATAAAAAAAGCATAGATAATACTATTGTTGGATCCACCCATGAACCTCTTCTTTTTGCTGCATAGAAACCTAAAGGTATACCTACAAAAACAGATATGATAGTAACAGCAATATTTAATTTTATTGATACTAAAAGTTTAGGTATAAGTAACTCAGTCACCTTTTTACCTTGAAAAATATAACTATCTCCTAAGTCACCTTTAATAGCTTTTTTAATATATGAAAAATATCTAATTACTAAAGGTTTATTGAGTCCCATTTCTTCTCTAAGAGCATTTATCTTTTCTGGAGTAGCTCTATTTTTTAGTATTAATTCAGCGGGATCTCCTGGAGCAATATTCCCCATAAAAAATACAAAAAAGGAGGCTATCAAAAGAAGAATAGGAGTCCAAATTAATCTCTTTGCAATATACTCGATCATAACATTTTGAGTATATATTAATTATTAGTAAATGTCTTTATCTATCCAAACATATTGATATGTGGGTATAGTCATAGAGTAAAATTTATAATCTTTGATCCAAGGTTTTACAAGTGCCTTCGCTTCTACACCCCACCATAATGGCAACCAAGCTGCATCATTTACAATAATTTTTTCTGCATCATTATAAAGATTGACCCTTTTAGTTATATCTTGTTCTGTTTGTGCTTTGTTGATTAAGGAATCAACTTCTTTATTGGAATAATTACCATTATTAAGTGCACTGTCTGAACGAAATAAAACATCAATAAAAGTAGATGGATCTGGATAGTCTGCTTGCCAAGAAAGACCACTGAAAGATTGTAATCTTCCTCTGTGTAAATCTTGTATGTAAGTAGCCCATTCTACTTGTTGAATTTCTACTTCTATTCCAAGATTTTGTCGCCACATATCTGCAATAACTTCAGTAGTAAGACCTGGAGATCCACCAGTACCTGGTACTGTGACAGTAATTCTTGGGCGGGTACTTGGGTCAGAATACCTAGATTCATTCAAAAGATTTTGAGCTTTTTCTTTGTTAAATTTTAGTCCTTCTATATCTTGTGAGAATCCTGGAAAGTTTGGGGGGATTATTCCATATGCTGGTCTTACTAAATTTGAAAAAACTTGATCAGCAATCAATTGTTTATCTACTGCGTAGTTCAATGCTTGTCTAAATTTAACATCATCAAATGGTGGTTCATTAACATTAAAACCGATATAAGATACAGAAAATGAGGGTGGAACAACTATTAGGTCTTTATTTAGAGGTTCAGTAGGATCCTCTACTCTTTCTAGATCTGCAAGTCCTACACCTGTTATGTCGATCTCATCATTTTCATACATTGCCATAGAAACACCTCCCGCTAAATTGAATACTACTTCATCCAAGTAAGCTGGAGTCCCCCAGTAACTATCATTTCTTGCAATTCTAATTCTTTGTCCTATCTTGTATTCTTTAAGCGTAAAGGGACCTGTACTAATTGGGTTATCAGTCCAATTCCTGCCACCTTCATTAATATTTTGCTTATTGACTATGAAAGCTGTAGGATAGGTAAGCTTTGCTAAAAAGTATGCTTTAGGTGCATCTATTTTAATTTGTATAATTTCATCATCAATTATTGTGATACCTTCGGCATTGTTTGAATTACCATCAATAATATCTTGAACACCGATTATGTCACCTAAAAATTCTTCAGCAACGGTTGAGCCTGTATCCGGGTGAGCAGCTCTTTCAAGTGACCATTTTATATCTTCGGTTGTAACATTTTCCCCATTAGAAAATTTTAAGTTTTCACGAAGTTTAAATTCATATGTCTTCCCGCCATCAAGGATTTTCCAACTTTCTGCTAAATCTGGTTCTATTGGTTCATTCGGATTACTTCCTAGTTTTACTAAACCAGAAAAAACCTCAATAACTATTCCATATGAAGTTCCATCAGTTACTAAATGAGGATCTAAAGTTGGAGGATCTGACCAAACACGTTTTAGTATTCCTCCTGATTTCTTTTCACCTTGTTGATTTGTTGACGGTTGAGATTTTTCATTTAAGTTAGGTGATAAAGAGGGTTTAGATTGATTTTCTGAAGATGTGTTTGTATTTGAAGATGAATCCTCAGTTGCACATCCTGTAGAAATAATAAATATAAGAGATAGTGCCAAAACAATTATTTTATTCATTTTTATTCTCATGATAAGTTTATTAAGTGTAATTATTACATTTAAATATTAAGATATTTTATAATTCAGAATTAATCTCATCTAGTCTAATTTACTACTAGAATGGTTTTCTATTTGATTTGTTAAGTATGATTTAAGTAATGAATCTATTTCTCCATCGAGAATTTCGCTTGTTTTATTTGATTGATAATTAGTTCTGTGATCTTTTACCATTTGGTAGGGATGCTGTACATAACTTCTAACTTGCCTTCCGAATTCTGCAGATACATATTCTCCTTTTAAGCTAGCTTGTTTATCAGATATTTTTTTTAGTTCTAAATCTGTTAATTTTGCAGTAAGAATTTTCATAGCAATCTCTTTATTTTGGGCTTGAGATCTTTCATTTTGAACAGAAACTACTATTCCAGTGGGGATGTGGGTAATTCGTACGGCTGTCGAATTTTTTTGTACACTTTGACCTCCATTTCCACTTGCTCTAAAAACATCTATTTTGATTTCATCTGTATTTACTTTTATTTCTTCTGCTTCATCTGGTTCAGGTAAAATTTCAACCAATGCGAAGCTTGTATGTCGTTTGTGATCAGTATCATAAGGCGATAATCTAACAAGTCTATGCACACCTTTTTCTGATCTTAAGTATCCATACGTATATCTTCCATTAATTTTTATAACTGCACTTTTGATACCTGCTTCATCCCCAGGAGAAAAATCTAAAGTTTCAACAATTAAATTTTTCTTTTCAGCCCATCTAATATACATTCTCAACAACATTTCAGCCCAATCTTGGGCATCGACTCCCCCCGCACCTTGAGTAATTGATAAAATAGCTGATCTCTCATCAAACTCACCATTTAATTGCAATTCAAATTCTAAATTTTTTACATCTGCTAACAATTCATTATATTCTTCGAAGGCGGTATTGTTTAGTGAAGAATCATTTTCGGATTTAATTAATTTCGAAAATTCTATTAAATTATCCGATTTTGATACTATTTCTTTCCATTTATTGTATTCATCCTTTTTGGATGAAAGAGTTTGCATAAATAATTGTGCTTTGTTTCGGTCATTCCAAAAATTTTCAGTTAATGTTTTTTTCTCTAAAATATTTATTTCTGAATAGATTTTATCTAAGTCAAAGTCTCCTCACTATCTCAGAAATATTTTGATTTAATTCTGATATAAGAGTATCTAATTCTTTAATATTTGGAGATTTTATATTTTTTTGCATATGTAATAAATGTTATTGAATCAACCCCATCATTTTAATTGTACAATAATATTTTCTTAATTTTCGGGGTGTAGCGCAGTCCGGTAGCGCATTGCACTGGGGGTGCAAAGGTCATAGGTTCAAATCCTGTCACCCCGACCATTCCTTATTCTAGGCTTTTTCAATAACATAAAAGTGATAGCAGCCATTAACATAAAAAGACTTCCTGTTAGTAATACATATTCGTAAGAACCAGTTTTATCTTTAGAATATCCAGCTAATAATGGCCCAATAATTAATGAAATATTATACATAGGGGAAATCCATCCTCTAATTGTTGCAAAATTTTTTCTTCCGAACATATCTCCTACTAAAGCCCAGTTAAATCCTGACGCTATTTCTGTCCCTATAAATAAAATCATCGAGAAGAATATAGGCCAAGTTCCTTCAACAAAATACATTAGTAGTAAAGAAATTGATGCGGATGTATATAGTACTGATAGAAGTTTTTGTCTTGGAATTTTATCACTGACATATCCAACTATAATTATAAGAGGGACCGCTATTAGAGATATAGCACCTATTAAATTTGCTGCTGTTTGTTGAGTTTCCCCTTTCCAAACTAATATAGGTATAAAATGTACATAAATTGTTCCATGCACTGCCATACGTAAGATAGTACCAAGAGATAAAATCCAAAAAGATCTAGTTCTTAATGCTTCTTTAGTATCCCAATCAGAATTTGTAATTTCATTATTATCAGTAATTTTTATTCCATCAGGATTTTCTCCAATAGATTCTGGGGATTTTTTATAAACTAATGAAAATGGAACTATTAAAATTAACATTCCTATTCCTACAATAATAGAGGCAATTTCCCAACCCCATTTAAGTATAATAATAGACAGAAGAGGTATCATAAATGCACCTCCTAATCTAAAAGCTGCACTATTGATTGATACTGCTATACCTCTTTTTTTGATGAACCACATATTTATAGATGACGTAGATGCTTGCATAAAACTTGTTGACGAACCTAGGCATATTGCGAAAACATATATCAATAGGAATGAAGTGAAGCTATTTGTTCTTGACAACAA
Organism: uncultured Dehalococcoidales bacterium; assembly: GCA_964491775.1. Classification (GTDB taxonomy): domain Bacteria; phylum Chloroflexota; class Dehalococcoidia; order Lucifugimonadales; family Lucifugimonadaceae. Next base: position 69,308 of record CAZBHC010000011.1, read on the forward strand.
TAAATAACCCAATCCGGCTAATATTGTTCCAAACATCATCATAGGTCTTACTCCAAATTTATCTATCATCCAACCTGTTATGGGTCCTAACAGTCCATTTTCAGCTCTTGCTAATGCAAATGGTAAGGCAGCCTGTGTATAAGATAGATTCAATGAGGTGGCTATAGGTAAAAAAAATACTGTGAAACCTTTCCATTGTACTGAACCACCTATAGCATTTACCCAACTAGATGCTGCAACAATATACCAACCATAATAAATTTTATTAGTGTATTTTTTAGATGATTTAAGTAAATTCATATGAAGGATGTTTTATTACATAAGATAATTTTATAGATTTAAGTGTAAATTATTTATTTAAGCATATTCTTAATTTAAGTGATCATAGAAATGATAGTTCCCGAAGATATAAAAGTCATAATACATAATGCTTTAAATGTTGCTCAGTCATCTGGAGAGTTACCTAATGTAAAAATTTCAGATATTCATGTTGAAAAACCTAAAAATATTCAACACGGAGATTTTTCAACAAATCTACCTTTGATTTTAACAAGAATAATGAATATCCCTCCAATGGATATTGCTGAAAAAATCATCTCTTACATTGATTCAAATTTATATTTTTCGAAGATAGAATCCATCAAACCTGGATTCATAAATTTCACTTTTTCAGAAGAATGGCTCCAAAAAAGTATTAAAGAAATTATCAATCTAGGATCTAAATACGGAGATATAGATGTTAAGGATACAAAAAATATCCAATTAGAATTTGTAAGTGTAAATCCGACTGGACCACTTCATATAGGTCATGCACGTGGAGCTGTTATTGGTAGTACTTTGGCAAATATTCTCAAATCTAAAGGACATAAAGTTCATAAAGAATATTATGTAAATGATGCAGGAAATCAGATGCGTTTATTTTTTGAAAGTTTCTTTTATAGATATCAGCAAAAAGCAGGGATAAAGATACAAGAACCAGAAGAGTTATACTCAGGAGAATATTTAATTGAGTTGGCAGAATCTTTATATGATCGTTTCCAAAAATTACCACTTGATATGTCTAAAGATAAAGCTATAGAATTTCTTTCTCCATATGTTCTAGATTCTATTTTAAAAGATATAAATTCAACTTTATCTAAATTAGGGGTAATTTACGAAGAATGGTTTAGTGAAAAAAAATTATTAGATACAGGATACTTTGACTCAATAATTAAAATATTAAACGATAAAGATTTAGTTATCAATAAGGATGGAGCTCTCTGGTTTTTAGGTACTAAATTAGGGTTGGATGAGGATATAGTCTTAATAAGAAGTGACCATGGTGGACCTACATATTTCGGGACAGATATTGCTTATCATCATAATAAGTTTAAAAGTAGAAATTTTGATCAGGTTATTGATATTTGGGGGGCTGATCATCATGCACATGTTTCTAGGATGAAATATGCAATGGAAGCCTTAGGTATTGATTCAAAAAGATTGAAAATTATTTTAAATCAAATCGTGAATTTTAAAGATGGGGAAAATTTATTAAAATTTAGTAAACGAAAGGGAGTCATTACTACTGTTGATGATTTAATTAATGAAGTAGGTGTTGATGCATGTAGATTTATTTTTTTAAGTCGCTCTTCTGAATCTCAAATGGATTTTGACTTATCTTTAGCTAAGAAACATTCCTCAGATAATCCTGTGTTTTATATACAATATGCTCATGCTAGGCTATGCGGGATTCAAAAATCAGCAGAGTCACTTGGTCTAGAGGCCAATGGAGATGTTTCTTTATTAAATGATGAAACTGAGATATCTTTAATCAAAAAAATAATAGAATTTCCAACAATTATTACTTATGCAGCTGAACAACTTGAACCTCATCATTTAGCTCATTATTCATTAAGTCTTGCGAAGTCATTACAAAAATTTTATGAACAATGTCGAGTAATTCCAAAAGACGAAAAACCGAATGATCTGAGTGCTGCAAGATTAAAATTAGTTGAAGCAAGTAGGATTACTTTTTCTAAAGTGCTAAATATGATGGGTATGACTGCACCTGAAATAATGTAGTTATTCTATATGTAATCCAGAGTTTTTATATATTTCTATTCTTTTTAAGTAAGAGTTATTTGCACTAATCATTAATTCTTCATGTCGTTTTTTAATCAACCCTATAGTTTTTCCAGGTGTACCTCTTATTAATGCCTTATCTTCGAAAATTTTATTTTCAGTTAAAGTGCTTCCTGAGGAGACTAGACATTTTTCTCCAAGAATAACTCCATCATTTATGATTGATCCGTTACCTATTAAACTTAAATTTCCAATTTTTTTTGCATGAGAAATTACCCTATGGCCAATAGTCACGTATTCTCCTATAAAAGCATCATCATCAGCATGAAGTACTGAGTTATCTTGAATATTTGTTCCTTTTCCTATGAATATTTTTCCGGAATCTGCACGTATAACTACTCCTGGCCAGATACTAACATCGGCTTCTATAATTATTTCACCTACTAAATAAGCAGCCTCAGAAATGAAAGCATCTTTATGAATTATTGGTTTTTTCCCGTTTAAACTTCTGATCATAATTATTTATTTGGAATATTAGAAAAATTTAAATCTAAATTTATTGTAGTTGGATTGTCAATCTTTTTTATTTTAAATATTTGGTCTGATTCAACATAATTACCTTCTCTATTACCTAAATAAAAGTGAATAATTCCATGATCTAGATCTTTTTGACTTACGGGAGATAAAATTATATGCCTGTAAGAACCATTTTCAGTTACTGATATTGGCGATCCTCCATCAATTATTTGAGCAAATATTTTAATTCCAGCTGGACCTGGGTTATTATCAATAGTGAAATTACCATAGAAGATATAAGGAAGAGGAGGAGGTCCCTCTAATAATGTAAAATCTTCAGAATTAATTACCTCTTGTGTTGGTCTTAAATCCTTTTCATTTTCTGCACATGAAATGTTTATAGAAAAAATTAAGATCATGAGCATTATAAATATTTTTTTTATATTAGATATTTTATTCATATTTTATTAAATCTTGGGTTTTACCTTCCATTGAGAAATCGTTTCATAGTGATGTGCTATTTGAATAACAGTCTGATCCCCCATCCGTGGTCCGATTATATGTAAACCAGTGGGTAAATTATTATCGATACCATTAGGAATAGAAATTGCTGGTAGTCCTGCTATGTTTACAGGAATAGTACAAACGTCATTTAAGTACATTTGATATGGGGAATTAATTTTTTCATTTAAATTAAATGCTACATTTGGAGTAGTAGGTGTTACTATAGCGTCAAATTTATTGAAAGCCTTCTGAAATTCCTCTCTTATCAATGTTCTGACTTTTTGTGCTTTTAGGTAATAAGCATCGTAATATCCAGCTGACAAAACATACGTGCCTAATAAAATTCTTCTTTTTACCTCATCTCCAAAACCATCACCTCTAGAACGGAGTGTGTGTTCTATAGAATTTTTTGCTTTATCTGTAAAATTACCATATTTAATCCCATCATATCTCGATAAATTTGAGGAAGCTTCGGCAGGAGCAATTATATAATATACCGCTAATGCATATTCAGATAATGGTAGAGAAATCTCTTCTAGTATTGCACCACTTTTTTCCAGTTCCTTAAGAGAATTTTCGTATGCAATCCTAACTCCGGATTCAATGCCTTCAACTAAATACTCTTTAGGAATACCTATTTTTAAACCCTTAATTGATTTGCCTATTTTTGCTCCAAAATTGTTGAAAGGTCTTTTTAATGATGTTAAGTCTTTTTCATCAAATGAAGAGATAGAATTTAATATTCTTGCACAGTCCTCAACATTTCTAGAAAGAGGCCCTATTTGATCTAATGAACTTCCGAATGCAATAAGCCCAAACCTACTGACTAATCCATATGTAGGTTTCATTCCTATTACTCCACAAAAAGAAGCAGGTTGTCTTATACTTCCACCTGTGTCAGAACCTAATGCAAAAACACACTGCCCAGCTGCAACACTTGCAGCTGATCCACCACTACTGCCACCTGGTACTTTACTTAAATCTAAAGGATTTTTAACAGGGCCAAATGAAGAATTTTCAGTTGAAGAACCCATAGCGAATTCGTCAAGATTTGTTTTACCACATATTATTGCTTTTTCATTTAGTAAATTTTTTATTACTGTTGCGTCATATGGTGGTATATATCCGTTTAGTATCTTGGAAGCTGCAGTTGTTTCTATATTTTTAGTAGATATATTATCTTTTATCATAACTGGTATTCCAGTTAGTAATTTAGATTTTTTATCTTTAATTGCTTCATCTGCTTCTTTGGCAGATTTAATTGCATATTCTTCTGTATGACTAATGACTGAATTTATCTTAGGATTAATTTTTTTCGATCTATTCAAAAATTCTTGAGTTAATTCCACTGAAGAAATAATTCCTTGATCAAGCATATTTCTTAGTTCTGTAATGTTTTTATATAATATTTCGTCTGACAACTTAGAATTCTCGATTTTGAACTTTAATCTAATACTGGCCTAACTATAATGAAAGATTCATTCTTTTTAGGAGCATTTTGTAAAACTTCTTCTTTTGACAATGGTTCAGATTCTTCATCTTCTCTCATTTCTGAGAAAACATCTGATGGATGGCCTGTAGGATGTATATTTTCGGTATCGATTGTAGATAATTTTTGAAATTTATCTAATATATCATTTAAGTCATTTTGCATAAGTTCTACTTCTTTTTCTTTTAGATGCAGATATGATAAACGTGCTATATGTCTAATATTTTCTTTATTTATTTCTGTCATATTATTTGCTGGGAAAGTATTTTCAAAGAATGTTTGATAATGATTTTATATTCTTGAACATAATTATTTAATTGCCGATGCTATTAAAAACGAGATTTTATTTTTTTTTGATACAGTTATTTAGTGTTATTTTTAACAAAGTTATTTTTTTGTTTTTATTGGAGATAATTTTTGTCAAGTTTTATTTTTGTCACTGGGGGGGTTGTTAGTTCCTTAGGTAAGGGGATTACTGTTGCATCTATAGGAAAGATGATGAAAAGCCGAGGATTATCTGTTGCAATAATGAAATTGGATCCATATTTAAATGTTGATCCTGGAACAATGTCCCCCTATCAACATGGTGAGGTTTTTGTAACAGTTGATGGTTCTGAAACAGATTTGGATCTTGGACATTATGAAAGATTTATAGATGTGGAGCTTACTTCAATGTCTAATATCACAGCCGGACAAATATATTCAGAAGTAATATCAAATGAACGTAAGGGTAAATATTTAGGAGGTACTATACAAACTGTACCTCATGTGACAGATGCTATCAGATCAAGATTGTTAAGACTTTCAGATGAATCACAATCTGATGTAGTTATTGTAGAAGTAGGAGGCACTATAGGAGATATAGAAGGTCAACCGTTTATTGAAGCGATAAGACAAATGCGGAGAATTGTGGGTCAAGAAAATACCTTTTATATACATATCACTCTATTGCCATATTTAAATTCTACTGATGAACTAAAAACTAAACCAACACAACATAGTGTTCAAGAACTTAGAGGTATGGGGGTTATGCCAGATGCAATATTATGTAGAGCAGATATAGATATTGCTGAATCTGTAAAAAATAAAATTGCTCTTTATTGTGATGTAGGGCAGGACGCAGTTATCAGTTTACCTACATTAGATAATATATATAAAGTACCAGTTCATTTAGAAAATCAAGGATTAGGAAAGATAATTGCAGAAAAATTTAATTTTCCTAATACTAATACAGATTTAAGTGAATGGGAAAAAACCACTTCTTCAGATACTACAAATTGGCCTGAAATAACAATATGTATTGTTGGTAAATATGTTGAACTGCGTGATTCCTATATGTCGGTGATTGAAGCAATTAATCATTCAGCTATGTTTCATAAATTAGTGGTAAAAATCAGATGGATAGCAGCAGAAGATATAGAAAAAGAAGATACAGATATTATTGATTTATTTAATGGGGTAAATGGTTTTATAGTTCCTGGAGGATTTGATTCAAGAGGTATTGAAGGTATGATTCTTACTGCAAAATATGCCCGAGAAAATAATATTCCCTATCTAGGCTTATGTTTAGGTATGCAAATAATGGTTATAGAATTCACTAGGAATGTTCTTGGAATTAATGGTGCAAATTCCATAGAGATGGCTGAAGATACAAATGATCCAGTAATTTCTTTTATGGATGGTCAAGAGGATTTAAAGTCTACTGGAGGCACTATGAGATTAGGATCGTATGATTGTAAATTAAGAACGGGGACTATTGCAAGAAAGGCTTATGGCATTGAACTAGTTAGTGAGAGGCACAGGCATAGATATGAACTAAATAATCTTTACAGAGGAAGACTAGAGGAAAGAGGTTTAGTATCTTCAGGAACCTCTCCAGATGATTCTCTAGTTGAAATTGTAGAAGTAAAAAAACATCCATTTATGTTGGGTAGTCAATTTCATCCTGAATTTGGTTCTAGACCCGAAAGACCGCACCCTCTATTTAGTGAATTTATCAGAGTATCCAATACTACTGTTCTTGAAGGGGAGCAGCATATTCTTTTTGATTAGAAATCAATATATTCGTATGTTTGGTTATTTTTTGGTATAATGTAATTGTGTTATAAAACAACACTGATGTGACGTAGTATGTTTATGATGTGATCGTGATTTCTTTATCACAATTTAGTCAAATTTATATTTTTGTTTTTACGTTATGTCTCTCTTGAGAACTTACTTTCCACAAAAGCGTCACTAAAACTAATCCATTCTTTTAAAATTACACAAAATATTCTGGAGAATAATAATTTTGGATTAGTAAATCAAATAATACAAAGGAAAAAGCCCTGACTCCAATTACTAGAACTCAATCGAATCGTCGTCCAAAACGTAGAGTCCGAAGCAACTCGGATAACAGTAGAAATTCTGGGTTTCCAGAAGATAATACCGAAAATGAAAATATCGCATTACCTGATTTAGGTAACTTAGGTGTTAAAACAGATCAAGAATTAATTAAACTTGCTTCTGAGAAAGAAATAAAAAAGATACCTTTAAGGAGATCAGATTTAATTATTGAACTTCTAGGGATAGCTGCTGAAGAAACTGGTCAGTTGGTTGGTGCAGGAATTTTAGATATATTGCACGATGGATATGGTTTTTTAAGAACTCCAGGACGTCAGAGTACATCTGATGATGTGTATGTTTCTCATAGTCAAATAAGACGTTTTGGTCTTCGTACAGGAGATTTGGTGGCTGGTCAGGTGAGACCACCACGTGAAGGGGAGAAATATTATGGTTTATTACGTGTAGAGGTAGTTAATGGTGTTGATCCTGAAAGGGCGATGAGTAGACCAAAATTTGAAAAATTAACTTCAATATATCCTGACAAACAATTTATTACTGAATCTGATCCTAAATTACTTTCTACTAGAATAATAGATATAGTTTCTCCTATAGGTCAAGGCCAGAGATCTTTAATTGTTGCTCCGCCAAAAGCTGGGAAAACGATTTTGCTTAAACAAATAGCTCAAGGAGTTTCAGAAAATTCTCCTTCAACATACATTATTGTTGCTTTAATTGGTGAAAGACCTGAAGAAGTAACTGACATGAAACGATCTATTAAAGGAGAAATATACAGTTCTACTTTTGATGAACCAGTTCAAGATCACTGTAGAACCGCTGAAGATGCTATTGAGAGAGCAAAAAGATTGGTTGAAAATGGAGAAAATGTAGTGGTACTTCTAGATAGTCTTACTAGATTAGCTAGAGCGTATAATTTAGCTTTACCAAGTAGTGGGAAAACACTTTCTGGTGGTATGGACCCTGTGGCACTATATCCTCCTAAAAGCTTTTTTGGTGCAGCTAGGAATTGTGAAGAAGCTGGAAGCTTGACAATTATTGCAACAGCGTTAATTGATACTGGTTCTAGATTAGATGATTTAATTTATGAAGAATTTAAGGGCACGGGTAATATGGAACTTCATCTTGATAGATCGATGGCAGAGAGAAGAATTTGGCCTGCGATAAATATTGAACGAAGTGGAACTAGACACGAAGAATTATTACAAGATCAAGAAACCCTTAAACAGGTTTGGTTATTACGAAGGATGATGGCGATACTAGGGAATGATGAAAATAATCCTACTGAAGCCGGGGAAAGAATTTTAGAGAGACTGTCTAAAACTAAGAGTAATAAAGAATTTTTGGCTTCTATTACCAAACCAGAAAAAAAATAATCATTTCATTAAAAATTAATAAAAATGCTATTTTTGTGTAAACCTGCCCTATATATCATTGACATTTATACTCTACCTTACGTATATTTTTCATATGTTCGTTAAGAAAATTATGATTATTAACACGTTAGCGTGTATCTCTTTTTTTTAATGAAATAAATTAGAGACATGTAATATGACTTGACATTGTTTTCATAACAATGATTAAATCACATTGGCATGTCCCAAGATTATGTTCCGCGCGCGCCGGTTCGCTGGAATTATATCTTGAACGAAAGTTATGACGGAACCGGCAGCTTAGATAGATCTAATTAAAGATTTAACTAAGTCCGACAGAATCGGAAACCTTCGAGTTTTCAACCACCTACATAAGCGAATGGCAGAAGTCAAACATAAAAAATATTTTATTGATGATGAACTGCTTGTCTTCTGTCTTTTGGAGTGGGAGGGAACACGAGAAAATAAAGGAGGACTGAGGCTGTGAAGCTTTCAGTAAAATGGTTAGCCGGATTGGCAATATTGGTGTTTTCTGTTGTAGCTTACGCAGGACTTTCAACCAGCACGGGCGTTAGCGCTGCTGCTGATGGAGGTGTGTATGTTACAAACGAATCATCAACACTCACTACTGAGTCATCGCCACCCACCGGTAGAAAATACTCTGCGAATGTATACTCTACATACGCAAACACAGGAGTCCGAAACATAGGTGCAAACTATGATTGGATGATTGTGACTGTTACAGAC
>CAZBHC010000012.1:0-29125 GCA_964491775.1 uncultured Dehalococcoidales bacterium
AATCAAGTGGAACATCCTATAAAGGTTTATGTCCTTTTCATCAAGAAAACACACCTTCTTTTGTCGTTTATCCTGGCAAAGGTACTTGGACCTGCTTTGGGTCTTGTGCGTCATCTGGGGACATTTTTGAATTTTTAATGAAAAAAGATGGGATCTCTTTCAGGGAGGCATATGTTAGGTTAGCTGAAATTGCGAATATACCTATTAATTCAACTCCTACTAAGACAGATGAATCAATTACGCTTTTATCACGAATTGATACGGAATTAGAATCATTAGAACAAGCAATATCAACTAATTCATATCCACCATATACACTTTATACTCTTCCTAAGCATTTACAAAAAAAAGAAGATGAAGCTATTGAATTTTTTCAGACACATCAATTTGAAAAAAAATTTGAACTTCTATATTATTTTCGATTAGAATTTCCCTTTCTAATGAAGCAAAATAAACATGGATGTAAAAGAGAAGATTTATTTGAATTATTACCTTTACTTACCTATTTAGAGGAGTATTTAATAAGTTGTTATGATGAAGCAACCGAAATTTACAAATACATAAATGACGAATTTCAAAAAAGAGATCCAATAAAACAATTAAAGAATGAAAAAATTTCTGAACAGGTAGCTAGAGGCGAAAAACCAGATTCTTATTTAAATTGGCTAATGTTTTATGGAAGAGATATATAAAACACCAGTTTAATTAATCTAAATTATGTTCATATAGTACAGAAAATGACTGAAGCTAAAGTAACTGCTAGTTATCGAAACGACAGAATATTTGATCTGTAGTTTTGTGACAATAGCTTTCTTATATATATCGGTAAATTCTTACAAATGCGGTAAATCGTATACTTATATAATATCTAAACAGTAGTGTAGAATTAAACCGAGAGATCGAGGGTTCAAATCCCTCCGCTCACCCCATATTTTTATGCGCCCGTAGCTCAGTGGATAGAGCACTGGTCTTCGGAACCAGGTGTCGTGGGTTCGAATCCCTCCGGGCGTGCCACTTAATATACCTTTGGAAGTTCCATCCAGTTTGTAGTGTAGCGTGATGAAAGTTTATTTCTTCTCATTTTCCAATTATTTTGTGTTCCTTTTGCTGCAAAAAATACAGTATCAGATCCCATTGCTTTATTGATAGTGTCTAGGGATTCCATTAAGTACTCATTCGATTGATTGGATTTTACGAATAAATTTTCCTGTTGAATGTATTTTGAACTTAGATCAAATAACATGATTCCACATTTTTGGTAATGGTATCCTTTTCTATAAATTTTTTTGAGAATTTTTTTTCCTGCATTAATAATGTATCCAGTATCTGAGGTGGGTAAATCAAGTTTATATTTCATACTTCTTCTATATTGAGGCAGATCTTTTCTAAATCGGTTAGTTTGTAAAAAAACATAGATTCCTTGAGATTTACTATTTTGATGACGTAATTTTTCACAAGCTATGGTTGCATAAGTTGATATTGCTTGTTCTAATGATTCTAATTCTGTAACTAATTTTCCAAAAGATCTTGATGACATAATAGATTTTTTATTTGTTACTTTTTCAATATCTAAGCATGGTATACCACGTAGTTCATATACGATTCTTTCTAATACAATACTAAATTTCTTTCTAATAAATTTAGAATCCGAATTTCTTAAATCTAGCCCATTATTAATTCCTAATTTTCTAAGTTTTTTCCCCCATCTATATGAGATACCCCATAAATCTTCTATTTGGAAATTGGATAAAATCTGTTCTTGTAATTTATTATTACGAATATCAAATACACCTGTCGAAGTGTTTTTTTTTGCAATATGGTTAGCTACCTTAGAGAGTGTTTTAGTTTGTGCTATTCCTACAGATATGGGAATACCAGTCCAATTAAGGATATTTTTTTTAATTTCAATACTCAAATCAATAACATCAGGTCTTTCATAACCATCTAATCTAATGAAGGCTTCATCAATTGAATATATCTCGATATCTTGTTTAGGAATCATCATTCCTAATGATTTCATTACACGTTGAGACATATCACCATAGAATTGATAATTTGATGAATAAACTTCTATATTATTTTTTTCTATAATTTCTCTATATTTATAGAATGGTGCTCCCATTGGTACACCCAGTGATTTTGCTTCATTAGAACGGGAAATTACACATCCATCATTGTTGGATAGTACGATAATAGGTTTTTTAGCTAGATATGGATCAAATACACGTTCACATGAGACATAAAAATTATTACAATCAACCAATGCAAATATACTCATAAGATTTTATAATTCATGTAGAACATTTGTAACAACACCCCAAATTACAACATCATTAATATCAGTTATTTCTATAGGTTTATATTTATCGTTTTCGGGCATCAAATATGTACCTTTTGGTGATTTATTTAGTCGTTTTACAGTCAGTTCTCCATCTACTGCGGCTATAATGATTTTTCCATGTTTTGCTTCTAGGCTTCTATCTACTATTAAAATATCTCCATGATGTATTCCCACTTTAGTCATAGATTCACCTGCAGCTCTTACAAAGAATGTAGCAGTAGGATGCTTAATAAGGTGTTCATTTAAGTCTAATTTACCTTCTATATAATCATCTGCTGGAGAAGGAAATCCTGCTTGTACAGAGCTTGAATATATCGGTAATTTATAGCCACTAGTCTGCACATATTCTAATATTTTTCCGACCATACTTTCAGGTATTCTAATAGGTTTTGTAGGTTCATTATATTTACCTTGACCTTTTGGTCTACCTGCTCCTTTTCTAGCCCCACCACGTGTCATGTTTTTTCCTTAATTTAATTGAATAATACACAAAAAAGAATATTGTACACTATTCAAAAAATCAACCTATAAACAACGAATATTAGTAAAATTTTATCTAATAAGGTTTCACCCTATATTCTTTTACTACATCTTCGTTTAATTCAAATCCAAGCCCTGGTCTATTAGGGACCTCTATATTGCCATTTTCTAAAATATTAAAATCTGGGGTTAATAAATCTGTTATCAAAGGTGATTTTGGAAATGCAATAGGGAATTCAAAATATGGCATGTTTGGTGTGATTGAAGCTAATTGTATCTCTACAGCGACACCAATTACATGACACCAAGTATGAGGAATGCAAAGAGAACCAAATTTATAGGCGTTTTCAGCTATATTTAGTATTTCTTGGATTCCGCCTGCTCTGACAGAGCTAGGTTGGACTACGTCTAATTTTCCTCTTCGTAATAAGTCGTCAAATTCATGTCTTGTGCTAAAACCCCAATCTCCAGCTGCAATTCTGATATTTGTGGATTCAACTAATTTACGGTAGCCATATATATTATCTGCGGGTAAAGGTGCTTCTATAAAATAGATATCAAATTTTTCTATATGTTCTATTGTTTTTAATGCTTGACCCACATCAGTCCAACGGTTTTGTACATCAATCATTAGATCTTTTTTATATCCCAATGTAGATCTCGCTTTTTCGATTACTGCTATGTCTGTTTCTACGTCTACATTGGCAAATTGACCGGGCCATTCTTCAATTTTTACAGCATTAAATCCTTTAGAAATAGCTATATTTAATCGTGATTCTAGTTCTTCTAAATTTTTTCCTGGAGGGTAAACAGTTGCATACGGAGTAACACTTTTTTTTGGTTCAAAAGAAGAAGCTGATGTTGTAAAAGATTTCCATAAAAGCTCATAAAGTGGTTTATTGTAAAATTTACCCGTAATATCCCATAATGCAGTTTCAATTGCTCCAATTGCAGCTATAACTACCCCTCGTCTCCCAAAAACACCTGTAGAGTTATACATCTTTTGCCAGAGTCTATTAACTTGTATAGGATCTTCATTTATGATTAGATTTTCTAAACCTAAAGATGATTTTATTATTGATTCTATAACAAGGCTTGGAGCTTCACACTGACCAATCCCACTTATTCCTTTATCCGTATTTACTCTAACAATAGTAATATCATATCCACCTGTCGAGGCAGGTGCGTTATCTGCAGAATCTCCATAGGACGGATTCCAAGATGTGACATTGCCGTCGGCATTATCCCGGAGTGCTATAGTTTCTATGCTAGTAATTTTTATCAATAAAATTATTCTACTTTTATATTTTGAGATTTTTTCTTTTTTTCTTTTTTTTCTTTTTTATTAGATATCCAAGTTTGTTCTAAATCTTTCACTAATGTAGTAAACGAATTTATAGTAGCGGATATTTTCTTATTGTCAGAAATATCTTTTAGATTTTTTTGTGCTTCCTCAATAATACAACTTGGATTAAGTTTATTATGGGAATCAATTTTTTTTTCAAGACTCTCTATTTTCGATTCTAGAATCTTTATTCTTTCTGTAAGGGTCATGTTTTTTCTCCTTCTCCAAAAAAAACTTTTAGTTTGTAATCTTTCAATTCAGCTCTTACTATTTCTTTATTTTTAAGTCTTTCAGGGATTAAGAAAATTTTCCTAAATCCACTGATTGTAATAATTAAGTTGTCATCTGATCTATTAATACTGAAGTTTTTATCATTATTAGATACTCTCAGCTCTAGACAATATTCATATTCAGGATTGATTTTACTATTATTTTTGTAGATTTTGAATGCTGGTTCGTTGAAATAAATGGAAGAAGGATCCTCTGAACCAAAAATATTTGATCCTAATTCTAATAAATTATTCTTTCCAATTTCTGATTTAAAAAAATCAGCAAATTTAATTGGAATTGGAGAAAAAGAAGATTTTATTCTTTCAATATTCTCATCTTGCTGTGATGATCTTTCAGAGAAATATCCATTTAATGCATCAGGTGGTAACATTCTGTTGCATACAATAAGATCACATAAATACCCAAATATACCTGATAAATTATAAGCTCTTTGGGTTTCATCTATTACCATCTTTTCTGGAGTAGTAACTAACCTTAATGTAGAAATTTTATGATTTGATAATAATTGTTGAACTTTTTCAATTTTAGAAAAAATATTTTCTGCTGAATCAAAGAAATCATCATTTGGTAAAGGCATCTCAGACATTAATCTACTTATAGGTCTTGCAATTTTATTTATTCTTTTACTCCATGGAAAAATTTTATCCATCCACCAAGCTCCTGCTTCAGGTAATGATAACAACTTAAACGTGTCTCCAGTAGGAGCACAATCTACGACTATCACATCATATTGACGAGATTGGAAATGCTCTAAAATTTCTAAAAGAACCGTTAATTCTTGCATTCCTGGGAATGCTAATAATTCATCTGCAATCACATCATCGATACCTTGCCAGTTTAGAACATCTCTTGCCCATTCTTGTGTTTTGGACCAATGTTTTTCTATTCCCAGATATACATCACATTCTTGAACCCATAGATTTTTTTCTATTTTTAAAGGCTCGTTAGTTATTTTTTGTTCGAAAGCATCACCTAAACTATTTGCAGAATCAGCTGAAATAACTAATGTTTTCTTATTTTTTGAGGCGCTAAGTAACCCTGTAGAGGCTGAAATAGAAGTTTTTCCAACTCCACCTTTTCCAGTGTAGATAATTAACCTAGATTGAGATTGATTCATAATTATATTATTTAGGGTAATTGTGAAGTTTTATTGAATATGAAGTCATATTAGTTAGGTAAGTATGATTTAATTGTAAAGGATAAAAATTTATACAGATTTTCATTCTAATAATTTTATATATTTATTCACTAATTTGGAAAAAATTCACTATGAAAAATGATAATCCTAATCCATGGATAGCTCTATTTATAAATTCTTTTATACCAGGCTTAGGGTATATTTATTGTGGTACAAAATGGTTATGGTTCAATGTAACTTTGATTGTTATTGAGATTTTGAGATATTTAGAAATTATTATCTTTGGAACTGTATACGATGACAGGTCAATGTATCAACTAGTAATTGGATTAATAGTAGGGACTATCTTTGGTATAGACGCTTTTAGAGATGCATATTTGATAAGAAAAAATAAATGAGGTAAATATTATTAGAATATCAACATTTAAGTACTACTCTTTTAGCATCTGATCCTTTTTTCTTTCCTTGCCATTCTGCAAATTCAAAAGCATCATTAATTTTTTCCAATGGAAATTCATCGGAAAGAATATCTATTAATGGAAATTTATCTTTTGTTCTAGAAAGAAATTGTAGTGATGCTTCTATGACCCAGGGATCGTAATGCATTACACCAATCCATTTTGTCTGATTAGTTATGATTTTATTTGATGGTAAATTTAAACTTCCGCCAGAAATATTACCAATATCTAGATATGTACCATTTATCCGTACCATATCTAATCCCTCATAGGTAGCGGCGGGCACTCCAGCTACCTCTACAACCATATCAGCCCCTTGTCTGGATGTTAATTCTTTAACTTTTTCTACTCTGTCAATTTGATTAGGGTAATCAGAAAACGAAATTACAGATGTGGCACCACATTTTAGAGCTAAATCCAACCTACTTTTTTGACTGTCTATAACAATTACTTGTGATGCTCCACTATTTGCGGCTACAGCAGTAGCAAAAATGCCTAATCCACCCGCACCTTGAATAACTATAGAATCTCCAAAGTTAAAATTTGCCCTTTTTAATCCAAAAATCACTTGTGAAAGAGCACAGTTAACACTGGGTAGGGCAATATCAGGTAAATCATCTGGAGCTTTAAAAACATAATGACCATTGGGAAGGTAATAGTACTCTGCCATTCCACCATCGCAGTATGGATATTTTTCTACCCCAACCATACTTCTCCTAGTTCTATTTGGACAGGCATGGTGTTCTCCTCTTATACATTGATAACATCTATGGCAAGGATTGAAAAAAGGGAATACAATTCGATCTCCTTCCTTCAAAGATCTACCATAAGAATCTTTAGAAACCTTTTTGCCCATTGAATGAACAACACCTGTAAATTCGTGACCCATAATATACTTATTAGGAGGAGGAACATCATCGTCTCCCCTCCAAACATGTAGATCTGAACCACATATAACTGCAGCAGTATTTCGTACTAAAATACCACTGTCTTCAATTTCAGGAACAGGTAAAATTTCTAGTTCAAAGGCTTTTTTAGGCTCTGTAAAAACCGTAGTTAATCCTTTTGTCATGATGCATACTCTTTTTTCTAATTTTCTGTAAGATTATGGAAAATTATATGTGACTTTTGTTTTTTTATATGTGTAATTAGGGATATATTTGTTTCAATAAATTATTTTTATTTTAAATCTGGAGAAAGTTATGCTAGAAAGATTTCACGTACCTGAAGATGTAGCTATTAGAGTTATGCCGGACAACATGATGAATACAGTTAAAGAAATTTTTATAAAGATGGGAATGACTGAGGATGATGCTGTTCAAGCAGCTGATGTTCTTTTATATGCAGATGTTAGAGGTATTGAAACTCATGGTGTATCTAACATGCTTAGAGGGTATGTAAAATCTTTTGGAGAAGGTGGTATAAATCCAAAACCTAAAATTAATACAATTAGAGAAATGGGAGCAGTATCTACTATTGATAGTGACGGTGGGCATGGTTTGGTAGTAGGTCCATATGCTATGAACATTGCAATTGAAAAGGCAAAAAATTTTGGAATAGGTTCCGTTACAGCTATGAACGGAAGACATTTTGGTGCAGCTGCTTATCACGCTGCTATGGCACTAAAACATGATATGATCGGCATATCTATGACCACAGGTGGTATGAATGTGGTACCAGTTGATGGTGCCAAACCTATGGTGGGTTTAAATCCTATAGGAATTGCAGTCCCAACTGATGAAGAACCTCCTTTTATTTTTGATGCTTCTACAAGCTCAGTCGCAGGTAATAAAATTATTTTAGCCTCAAGATTGGGAGTACCAGTAATGCCTGGATGGGTAGCTCGAGGTGATGGTTCACCATTAATGGAAGAAGAGATGGCTCCAGATGATTTTATGATGTTACCATCAGGGGGAACTAGAGAGAATGGTGCACATAAGGGGTCAAGTCTTGGTGTATGGATAGAAATAATGTGTGGTATTTTAGGGGGAACGGGTGGTGGACCTGGTCGTAGATCTGGTTCAGCGCATCACTTTATAGCTTATAATGTTGAAGCTTTTCAAGATTTAAATTTATTTAAAAAAGATATGGACGATTACATGAAAGCAATTCGTGAATGTCCACCTGCTCCAGGTAAAGAAAAGGTTATTTATGCTGGTTTACCTGAGCATGAAGAAGAGATAGAACGAAATAAAAATGGGATTCCTTATCACCCTGAGGTGATAGCATGGTTTAAGGATATTTCATCTGAATTACAGATACCTTGGACACTTACATAAAATAATATTAGGATAATGACTATGGCAAAAAGAATTAACAAAGCAATTGAACTATTACAAGAAGGTCAACCAGTTTATGCTTCACATCCAGAGGAACTTTCCTATGATGCAGGAGTTAAACAATCTCAAACTTGGGCAGATATTTTATTAGTCGATTTTGAGCACCATCCATTTGATACAGTGGGATTGACAGCTTTTATGAAAGGGTTACGAGATGGAGGTCCAACTCCAAGTGGCCATCTCACTCCTACAGTAATTACAACACTACCACATAATGCTATAACTAGAGAGGAAGTCCTTTACAATGCTTGGCAGGCTAGACATGCATTAACAACTGGGATTCATGGTTTACTACATACACATGCTAGGGATCCTGAGGCTGTTAAGGCATTTGTTGCTACTTCAAGATATGTATTTCAAACTATTGGAAGGGATATAATCCCTGAAGGACTTAGAGGTGGAGGAGGACAGAAGCCTTGTAATGATATTTGGGGATTATCTATGGATGAATATTCTAAAAAAGCAGACCCATGGCCCCTGAATCCAGAAGGTGAACTATTATTAGGTTTAAAAATTGAAGATAGACACTGTCTTGCTAATGCTGATTATACAGCTGCTGTACCTGGGATAGGTTTCGCAGAATGGGGACCGGGTGATATGGGAATGAGTTTTGGCGATCCAGATGCTCATGATCCACCTTATCCTGATTTTATGGATGATGCTAGAAATAAAGTTAAATCTGCTCTTGATAAATCTGGAGTGTTTTTTTACTGTGGCTGGAAAGACGAAAATTTAAATACAGAAGAAACTGTAGATCATCTGATTGATAATGTTGGTGCTATGATGATGGGTGCTCCTACAGAAGAATTTGCTGCTTATGGTCGTTCCAAAACTGGTAGGAAAATGCCAGTTTAATTTCTATACAAAACTATAAAACACCGTTATTTTTAAATCTAAAAACTTCAGGAATTTATTTAATAACAAAAGATATCTTTTGTTATGGTATATCGGTTTAAGTGGAAATCTTATTAGATGGATGGAAACTCCAGCTATTGGTATATATATATATCAGATAACAGGATCAGTGATGCAGGTCGCAGTGGTTGGTTTTTTGAGAATGATCCCGCTGTTGATTTTTGGGCCATTAATCGGGCAAATTTCAGATAATATCAACAGAAAATTTATTTTATTATTAGGTTTTATATCTCTTACGATTGTTTATGTTTTACTGTCTTATTTATCTTTAGTTAATAAGTTGGATACTTGGCATATTTATTTTGGATCTTTTTTTGCTGGTTTAATTTGGTCTATGGATTTCCCGGTGAGAAGGGCGCTTATTTCAGAGGTCGTAGGCAGGCTATATATAACTCAAGCTTTTGCATTTGATTTGGCTACAACTAGTTTTGGTAGAATACTTGGACCCTTATCTGCAGGAATAATTATTTCATACATAGGGATAAGTGGTTCCTATATATTTTCTTTTATACTATTCGTTTCAGCATCTATTTCTATCTATTTATTTAGATATAAATATTTTCCAAAAAAATCAAAAGAAAATAATTCATTTATGAAGGGATTATTTTCTGGTATTAAGTTTATATCTAAATCGGAACTTTTATTTGGGACTATACTTATTACTATCATTATGAATATGTTTGCATTTCCTTATGCTCAGATGGTTCCGGTCATTGGAAAAGATGTTTTATTTATTGGTCCAATATTTATAGGGTTATTATTATCTTTAGAAGGTTTTGGAGCTACTTTAGGTTCTATTTTTATAGCTTTTATAGCAAGTAAAAAATACTACACTAAAATTTACTTTTTTGGGTCATTACTTTTTTTGTCATCAATATTATTGTTTGGAATTGTTGAAAAATATTGGTTAGCTTTACCTATAATATTTATTGGTTCTATTGGACTTGCAGGGTTTGCTACTATGCAAAGCATAATAATTGTTAATTCAACTCCCAAAGATAAAAGAGGTGTTGTTTTAGGTGTTTTATCTGCTGCTATAGGTACCGGACCTATAGGAGTGATAAATATAGGTTTATTAGCTTCCTTTTATGGAGCTCATCTTTCAGTATTTATATTTGCTCTGATTGGGATTATATTAGTTTTGTTTACTGGTTTTTATTTTGCAAAAGTGTCAAGTGTAAAAAAATATTAATGTTATGAAAAGTTTTTTGAACAAAATACAAATAGATAAAAATATTGTGGTTTTAGGTGCTTTAAATATGGACTTAAATATTCATACGAATAGAGTACCTGAGGTTGGAGAAACATTTGAAGGAGATTCCTTTTATACCAATCCTGGTGGAAAGGCTGGTAATCAGGCGGTATCTGCAATTAAGTCTTCAAAATTAGATAAAAAAGTTTATTTAATTTCTTCAATTGGAGATGATATTTTCGGCAAAGATCTAATTTCTTATTTAAGTGATCAAAGAATTAATGTTGAAAATATAGAAGTAAAAAAATCTGTTTCTTCTGGTATCGCAATAATTACTTTATTACCTGATGGGCAAAACTCAGTTAATGCTGTTTACGGTGCTAATACAACTTTCAACAAAAAACAGATAAATAGTATAAAGAAATTATCTAAAACTTCTTCAATACTTCTAACACAACAAGAAATACCTTTGGATGTTACTTTTCAAGGTTTAAAAATTGCAAAAGATAACAATATGATTACTATACTTGATCCGAGTCCCAATAAAATTATTCCAGAAAAATTTTATGATTATGTAGATATAATTACACCAAATGAAATAGAAGCTGAATATTTATCAGGAATTTCGATAACTTCACTTGAAGAAGCAAAACAGTCTGCAGAATATATATCATCCCTAGGTCCTAAAAATGTGATTATTACACTTGCTGACAAGGGTTCGTGGGTACAATCAGAAGATTTTGTTGGTCATATAAAATCTTATGAAGTAAATGTTTTAGCTTCAGTTGCTGCTGGAGATGCCTTTAATGGTGCTTTAGCATCATCTTTATCAACAGGTTCTAGTTTATTTTCAAGTGTTAAATTTGCTTCGGCCGCTGCCGCACTATCCGTATCTCGTAAAGGCGCTCAAGAGTCTATGCCATATTTACATGAGATTCAAGAATTGATGAATTAATCAATTTTAGGTGGAGACCCTTTAATTTCACTTATCGAATTGATCTTTGCTTTATGCATCATTTTGATTAAATTTTTTGATAGTAATTTTGGTAAAGATAAACCTTCATATATTAATCCAGTATATAGTTGGACAGCTTTAGATCCATTAGCAATACATTCCCACACTTCTTCTGCAGAACTGATGCCACCACAAGCTATTATGGGATAATTTTTATTAGTAATTTTTGTAACTGATTTTATTGTATTGATCGTATCATTAAACAGGGGTTTACCTGATAATCCACCTTTTCCTGTATGTAGGTAATTATTTGAAACTGGAAGCGTGTTAGATATAGTTATGCCGTCAATTTCATTTAAATATGATAATTCTATAAGTTTTAGGACATTTTCATCCATTTCTCCTCTTTTGTATAAAGGAGGCATTTTTATAAAGATCGGACATTCTTTTTGTTGATTTATGTTTTCTATTAATTTCAGAAGATTATTTTGTTTGTGAAAATGAATGAGGTCTTTAGTATTAGGGCTAGAAATGTTAATTTCCACTAGATCTGAATAGGATTTAATTTTGTCATAACATTTAGAAATATCTGTTACAGAATTACCAGAAATAGATACAAAAATTTTTCGTTTTGTTGATGCATGTAATTTTTTTATTTTAGAAGAAATTTTCTCAACCCCTTCTCCTGGGAAACCTAAAGAGTTGATTATTGCTTTATTATCTAAATCTCTAATTACCCTAGGTTTTCCATTTCCTAATCTTGGTTCTAAAGTTATAGTGCCACCTACTACGAACCCAAAACCTAAATTATATAATTCATTAGTTGTATAAAAGTTTTTATCATATCCTGCAGCTAAACCTATGGGTGTAGCTAAATTTATTCCACAAATTGTTGTTTTGAGAATTTTTAAATCATCGTTTGGTTCACTAAACTTAAAAGAAGGTTTGAATCTTAAGTAATTAAGAGATAAATTATGAGCAGACTCAGGTGGAATTTTAAATATAATTGGCCTTATTATTGATTTATAAAATGAAAATGACAAAATTTACTGCCTCTAATTATATTTAAATTATAAACATTTAGTAAAAGTAATAAAAATTATTATGGAAATTATTTTTGAAAAAGGTGATAAAAATCATCCAGTAGGGCATGGTTTTATATATTTTACTGATATTGATGGTTCCCAGAAGATATCTGCATCTTATATAATTTTTTTCCCTATAGATGTTCAAATTGAAAAATATATTCCACCCTTTTTATCTGGTCAAATTGAAGGATTAAGTTCTGATAATACACAATCGTTTATTTTTCCCCCATCTCCCGAAGAAGTAGAATCTGTTGATTGGATTAATTCTTTAGCTGATCTTAGAAATGATGATGTTGTTTTTGGTGGTGCTACTAAATTGAATGATGTATCTATCATGATGACAGAAGTTAAAAATTGTATGGATAAATATGTTGATCTTTATAAATCCAGTATCAATATAGAATCTAATACTACACAAGAAATCGATTATGTTGTTTATGGAATGATGTCAGAACAGGATCTGTTGAGTGAACTAACTATTCTTTTAGGAAGGTTTAGATACGCAATCGAAGGAAATGACAAGATAACAATAAAAGAAACAGGTAAAAAGATTTCTTCTATTGGAAAATATTTACCAGAGAATATGAAAATAGATTTATTATTAATCTCCGCTCAGGAAAAAGATGAATCTGGAAGTATTTTAGCTCAGCTTTATTTAGAGAGAGCTTATTCTCTCCATAAAGAGGATTATAATCGGGTAAAAGTTCTCGAGGATAAAATCAAAGGATCATTATAATTTTCATTTAGATATTGATTTTTATTGTTGGAAATCTAACCATACTTTTAATTGCCTTTTTATGTAAACTTATTTAGTAGTTATTTTTTTATATATGTATTTTGTTGGAGATAAAATCTTTTAAATGCGCCTTCGTGATACGAATTCTTCTTGGCTTTCACGTACTTTCAATTCTTTAAATAATAAAGATTTCAGAATGTTATGGATAGGATTATTTTTATCCATGGCAGGATTTAACATGCAAATGGTTATAAGAGGGGTACTTGTTTATGATTTGACTGATGATCCTATCTTAACGGGATTAGTTGGGATGGGGTTTGCGCCAAGTTTATTAGTAGTTTCCCTTTTTGGAGGGGTTATTAGTGATTTAGTTGATAGGCGATTGATAATACAAATATCACAAGCAGCTAATGCAATTCTAGCAGCCATTGTTGCCTTTTTAGTATTTTTTGAATTGATACATTGGTCTCATCTTTTTATAGTTGCAGTTTTTCAAGGTGCAGGCTTTGCATTACAATTGCCAGCACGTCAGGCAGCAATTCCTTCTTTAGTAGGTGAGAATAGAATTACTAATGCTATTGCTTTAAATGCTATTGCCATGAGTGTTACTTCTTTAGCATCTCCTGGAATAGGTGGCTTCCTTTATGAATTTATATCGCCATCTGGAGCTTATATTTGTGTAACAATACTTATGGTTTTAGCTGTATTTTTTACTTCCTTAGTAAAATCTCTAAAACCTACTAAAAACATAAATAGAGATTCTATGATAAAAAACATAGGAGATGGGTTGAATTATATTTACCAAACAAGATTACTTAGAATTGTAATTATACATATGATAGTTCTTGCTTTATTATCTATGCCGTTTCGAATGTTGGTCCAAGTTTTTGCAAAAGATGTATATGGTTCAGATCCAAGTAGTGTAGGAATTTTGTTAGCAGCAGCTGGTTTAGGAGGTTTATTTGGTTCTATATTTATAGCCGGTTTATCTAAAGGGAATAACAGAGGATTAGTATTTCTACTATCAGGAATATTCTCTGCTCTTGCTATGATAATAGCTTCTTTATTTCCTTTTTATTTTATAGGTGTTATTTCATTAATATTAGTAGGTGTTGGAGAATCAGGAAGATGGGCTCTCGGGCAGGCATTAATGATGGAAATTAGTGATGATGCTTATAAAGCTAGAGTTATGAGTGTAATAATGATGTCTTTTGGGCTAATGCCTTTAGGAATGTTACCGATGGGGTGGGCGATAGAATCTTATGGTTCTGAATTTGCAGTAGGAATTTTTGGATTAGTGTTGATGATCTTTACAATTTCTTATCTCTTATTTGCTCGATCTATCAAAAACTATAAATAATTTATGTTTATTAGAGATCGCAATAAAAATAATTATTTTTCAAATACTTTTCATTCCTTAGGTAACAAGAATTTTAGATTATTGTTTTTTGGAATGGTGTTGGTAATGGCAGCTATAAATATACAAATGCTTGCTAGGGGATACTTTACTTGGGAATTAACAAAATCTCCCATATGGGTTACATTAACTGGAGCGGGTTTTGCTCCTCCTATATTGATCTTTTCTATTTTCGGTGGCGCTATTTCAGACAGAATAGAAAGAAAGAAGATAATACAACTAGCCCAGTTGGGTTTGTTTGCAATAGCACTGTTTATAGCTATATCAATCAGAATGGACAGTATTACTGTTTATCACTTATTACTTGCATCATTATTACAAGGATGTATTTGGGCTTTCTTGATACCTGCAAGACAGACTCTTATTTCCCAGTTAGTTAATAAATCTGAATTAAAAAATGCTACTGCTTTGAATTCTTCTGGTATGTCTCTTATGACTTTATCTTCTCCTGCATTAGGAGGATTAATTTATGGTTTTTATGGCCCAGAAATTGTTTATTATTTAGTTTCTTTATTAGCTTTATTTTCAATTATATTCACATCCTTAATTCCTAGGATTAAGATTAAAAATATCAATAAAAATAATGTTATTTATGAGATGAAAAAAGGTTTAGTATATGCGTTAAATAATAAAACGGTATTTTGGTTACTAATTATTGCTATGACTACAACTTTATTAGCTATGCCATTTAGAAGTTTACTGCCAGTTCAGATAGATGAAATCTTTCTTAAAGGCCCTGAGGCTTTGGGGATATTATTGAGTATGATAGGTCTTGGTTCTTTATTAGGATCACTTTTTATAGCTGGTATGAATACAAATCAATCAACAGGTTTAATTTTATTATTTACTAGCTTAATTACTTCAATTGCTATTATATTAAACGCCTTGATTACTCAGTATTCTATTGCAATAATAATTATGATAATTTTGGGTATAGGGGATGCTGGGAGAAGAACTTTAAATATGTCTTTAATAATAGAAAACTCTGATGAAGAATATAGGGGAAGAGTTATGGGAATTTATGCAACAAATTTTGGGCTAATTCCTGTAGGAGCAATTCCATTAGGATTCCTAGCTGAATTTTACAATGTACGTATTGCATTTGCTTCCGCAGGTGTATTGTTATTAATATTTACTTTATTAATTTTGCTATCTAATAAAACTATTAGAAAACTAAGATAAGATTATTTTCCCTCTAATGATTTTACTATCTCTTCTCCTTCTTTTTGCCAAAAGCTTTTTAAGATACTGATATCAGTTCCCACTGAAAAATGCTTTACACCTATATCTAAATATTCTTTCACTTCATCTGACGATGAAATTTCAGCTCTAGGAGGTACACCTAAACTAATAGCTGTTTCAAAAGTTTTTTTCTTTGCTTTAATTACTTGAGGGTCTTCTTTAGACACACCTAGGTTCATTGAGAAATCTGATCCTCCCCATTGGACCATTTCTACATCTGTTAGATTCAAAATATTTTCTAAATCATCCACAGCACCTTTTTTTTCTATCATAAATGCTAAAACTGTACTTGCTACTGATTTTACGTATGCTTCAGAACCACCATAACTTTCTAAATTATATGTGTTTCTTCGTGTTGCAACGCCATATAAACCACCATGATCAGGATGATCAGGCCTAGCAGATCTTATACAATCTTTTACTTCAGAAATATTTCTTACATCTGTAAATAAAACACTGTTAAATCCTGCTCCAATTCCTCTTTGAGCTAAAAATGGCATAAGACTTTGATCGATTTTTATCATAGTTCCTAAGTTATAAAGTTCTGCGGTGCGGCACATATTATCTAAATCATGTAGATCTGATGGTCCATATTCAGCAACGAATTCTACATAATCATAAAATCCAGTGGAACCAATTGCCTCAATCACAGCCGGCCAAACACTATGAATATGAGTGCTTAGGGTAGGTTTACCTGAGGATAATTTTTCTCTTAAAATGTTCTTATTTTTCATAATGGGTCCTAAAAAATAACTAATAATATTATTAAATCTATCTTACTATGATTATGTAATCTATAAAACAGTATTTATTTTTTCTATTGACTATAAAAATATTAAATAAAGATACAGCAGCTAAAATTGCAGCTGGTGAAGTAATCGAAAGACCTGCTTCTGTAGTTAAGGAATTAATTGAAAATTCTTTAGATGCTAGAGCTAGTAAAATATTAGTTTATATAAAAAATGGCGGACTTAAATCTATTAAAGTAATTGACGATGGTGAAGGGATATCTAAAAATGAGATAAATTTAGCTTTTGAACGATTTGCAACATCTAAAATTATTGATGATTCTGATTTCACAGATGTCAGGACATTAGGTTTTAGAGGTGAGGCACTACCATCTATAGCTAGTGTATCTAAAATTAATCTTCAGACTAAGCAGAATAGTGATATCAATGGATGGCAAACAGAAGTGATATCAGGTACTTTTGGACCAGTGACTATGAAAGGTATGCAAAATGGTACCTCTATAGAGGTCATGGACTTATTTTTTAATACCCCAGCAAGATTAAAATTCATGGATTCATATAGGAATGAATCATCTAAAATTAAATCATTAATTTCATTCTTAGCATTAACAAATCCTAATATTAATTTTGAATTATATAGTGATGACAAACGTATTTTATTTTCTAGTGGCAATGGAAATTTATTGGACATAGTTGGCCTTATTTATGGTAAAAATGTCCAAGAAAATATGTTGGAAATATCTAATAATGAAGAAACTGGATTTAAAATATCTGGAGTAGTTTCTAATATGTCTTTATATAGAGGAAATAGAGGCTATATGTTTTTTTCAGTCAATGGTAGATGTGTACAATCTCAAAAACTTAAATTTTTTGTTGAAAAAAGTTATAGAACTCTCATTCCTGAAAGAAGATTCCCAATTTGTATTATTAATATAGACACACCTTTAGGTGATGTAGATGTGAATGTTCATCCTGCAAAAAATGAGGTGAGATTTTTACGAGATAATTTGGTTACATCTATTTTATCTAGAAAAGTAATTGAGACTATTCAGGATTTTATTCCAAATTCTATAAATCGGATCATTAAAGATAATGAATATAGATTTGTATCAACAAATGATAATCCCTCAAATTCTTCAAATATAAGTACCTTAAGTGCAAATTTTACTAATTTACCTTTAATTCCACCTGATCAAGTAATAAATCAAGTTTTTCGTTTATTAGGTCAAATTGATAAAACATTCATAATAGCAGAAGGAAGATTGGGTATCTTTTTTGTAGATCAACATGCTGCCCATGAAAGAATAATTTACGATAAAATTTTAGATAAATTCTTAAATAGTAATAATACATCTCAACAGCTCTTAGATAATGAAATTTTAAGAATTAGCGACTTACAAAAAGAGTTATTAATGAGTAATTTAGATAAATTAACTAGTTTAGGTTGGGAAATTGATGATTTTGGACAACAACAAATTGTAATAAGAAAAGTTCCATCAATTGAAAATTTAGATATTAGTTCATTAAATCTAAAAGATTTATTAATTAATTCGATAGATAAATTATCTGAAGATAAAGATAGAAAAGAATGGTACGAATCTATGCTTGCTACTATTGCTTGTCATTCTTCTGTAAGAGCAGGACAAAAAATGGCTAATGAAGATATGAAATTATTATTAACTCAACTAGAATCAACAAAATTTCCTCAAACCTGTCCTCATGGACGACCCACTATGTTTGAATTTTCTCTTAGTGAGTTAAAGAGAAAATTCTTGAGGCCTTAATTTCTTGGTAAATTCAGACCAGGAAAATCATTTGTAAATGTATGAATGGCTGATTGTAAGCCTGAACATACGAAAACAGTTCGATTATTTTCGCCACCAAAAGCTAAATTTTCAGGTCGCCAATTAGGTACATGGAATAAGTCTATAAGATTTCCACTTTTATCTAATTTTGCTACTGAATCAATTCCAGGTAAACATACTAAAAGATTACCTTCTATATCAATAGCGATACCATCTGGTCTACCAGGTTCTAGAAATCTTCTTAGTAATTTTTGATTAATAGATTGAGTATTAGGATTATTCAAACTTATACTAATTAATCTATTTGCTTTACTTTCTGAAACAATCACATCTTCCCCATCAAAAGATATAGCAACACCATTAGGATATGCTAAATCAGATACAAATGGTGATGATTCCCCTTTAATATTTACTTTGAAAACAGGACTCATTGACGGATCAGGATCAGGTAGTCTAAGTGGATCTGTAAATAATAAATCACCATTTTCAAGTACACAAATATCGTTAGGGCCTACAAATGGTGTTCCGTCATATTCATCACAAAATATTTCTGGATCATCTTTTAAATTGGATCGTAATATTGCTTTTTTTCCTGCGTCAGCAATATATAATTCTCCATCTAAACCAAAAGCTAGGCCATTAGGTTTGCCATCAATATTGTGAACTATTGAAATTTCATTTTTATTATTTAATCTTAGTACTTTTGAATCAACTGTGCTAACAAAATATATTAATCCATCAGGGCCTAAAGCAGGACCTTCAGGACCTTTTATACCATCTAATAATGGTGTAAATTTTTTCGGCCTATGAGTTAATTCATTTATATTCATTTTTTTTAGTTGGATAAATAACGTTCAAGTATACCAATTAAATTTTTTACAATTTAAAATGAGTATAACCTTTTAAAATTAATACTGTTATATGAACGTCAGAAAAATATTTATTCATTTTAAAATTTTTGCTGAAACTATCAAAATTGAGCATACAATATTTGCTCTTCCTTTTGCGATAATTTCTTGTTTTATTACTGTTCAAGGATTGCCAAGAATATCTGATTTTTTATGGATAATTATTGCCATGGTTTGTTGTAGAACTATAGCTATGTTGTCTAATAGACTAATTGATAAAAATATAGATAAATTGAATCCTAGGACTGAACAGAGAAGTATGGTAATAGGTACTTTTCAAGTATCCTCAGCATTAATATATCTAATAATTTTTATATTTTTATTTTTTATTTCAGTCTCTCAATTACATCAATCTACTTGGTTGCTATCACCGATACCTATTTTTGTAGCTATTATTTATTCTTTTCTAAAAAGAATAACTTGGTTATGTCATTTTGGTATTGGATTAGTATATTTTCTTGTTCCGCCAGCTGTTCAGATTGCTATTATTGGAGAATTCGAAAATTGGTCTATATACCTTGGACTTGCAGGTGCTTTATGGGTCTCAGGATTTGATATATTATATGCTATTTTCGACATTGATGTTGATCGAAAAATAGGAATTAAGTCTTTACCGGCAAAGTTTGGAATTTCAACTTCATTGGCTGTCACAAAATTGTTACATTTCTTGACGATCTTATTACTTTTTTATACTGGATTTTCACTTGAATTCGGTTTAATTTATTTTATTGGTGTAGTTATTTCTGGGATTTTATTATTCTATGAAAATTTAATAGTAAAATCGAATGATACATCTAGATTAAATACAGCTTTTTTTACTATGAATGGAGTAATTGCTATCATTTTTCTGATTTTTTCTGTAGGAGATGTTTTTATTAAATGGGAATTTATATAATTGCTATAACTGGTGCTAGTGGTGCACCTTATGCTAGACAATTGTCTAGAAGAATTTTGGATAAAGGTCATCAAATAAAGATGGTAATATCTGATGCTGGACGTACTGTACTAAAAGTTGAAGAATCGGTTGATCTAACAGGAAACAATCATCTAGATACTAAATCATTAATTACTTGGTTTGGTTCTAAGAATAATAGTGAAAGTTTTGAACTAATTAACTATAAGGATGTTTCCGCATCTATTGCTTCAGGTTCTTTTATACATGATGGAATGGTTATAATCCCATGTTCTGGAGGAACTTTAGGTAGAATTGCTAACGGTATATCTTTAAGTTTGATTGATAGAGCAGCACATGTAGCTTTCAAAGAAAGAAGAAAATTAATTTGTGTGCATAGAGAAACTCCTATTGGTCTAATAGATTTAGAAAATATGAAAAAAATTACGGAAGCAGGAGGAATTATAATGCCTGCATCACCTGGCTTTTATCATAATCCGAAAAATATTGAAGATCTTATAACTTTCATTGTGGACAGGATTTTAGATCATTTATTACCTAACAATGAAATAAATAATAGATGGACTGGTACAAACTCTAATAAAATTATCGAGGATAAAATGGATGTTTGAAGATCTTGGTTCATTTATAAGTAAACTTGAATCTGAACGTGAACTAGTAAGAATTGATAAATTGGTAGATCCAAATTTAGAAATTACTGAAATTGCCACTAGATCTATTTTAGAAAATAAGCCGGCATTATTTTTTGAGAACGTTAAAGGTTCCCCTTATCCCATTCTAATTAATTCTCTTGGTTCTGATAGACGTATAGAGTTGGCATTAGGTAGGCATCCTACCGAGATAGGGGAGGGTTTATTAAAATTGCTAGAAGATCTTAATCCTCCAAATTTAAAATCAATTTGGAATAATAGGTTCGGATTACTTAAATTGTTAAACACTAGACCAAAATTGGTTAGAGCTTCTAAAAGTTTATTTTATGATGAAAAACCTGATTTAGAAATATTACCTGCTTTAAAATGTTGGCCAGATGATGGAGGGAAATTTATAACATTACCAATGGTTTTTACTAAAGATCCTATTTCCAGTAAAGAAAATGTTGGAATGTATAGAATGCAAATTTTTGATAAATTGACCACTGGTATGCATATGCAATTACAGAAAGGCGGAGGTTTTCATTATCATAATGCAGAGAAAATGAATATCCCACTTGATGTTGCTGTAGCTATTGGGACTGACCCTGCTACATTATTAGCATCAATTACTCCTTTACCAGAAGGTATAAGTGAAATTATGTTTGCTGGTTTTTTGAAAGGAAAAAGGCCAAAGTTACAAAGAGGTAAAAGCATCAATATTAATTATCCGACAAATGCTGAATTTATTTTAGAAGGTATTTTGAGACCAGAAAGACGGAGACAAGAAGGTCCTTTTGGAGATCATTTTGGTCATTATTCTTTGCAATCACCTCATCCTATTTTTGAAGTGAGAAAAATTGTAAGAAAAAAGAATCCGATTTATTCAGCGACGGTTGTTGGGAAACCACCTCAAGAAGATAAATATATGGGTGATGCAGTACAAATGATAACTAAACCATTAATAAAATTGCTCAAAAAAGAGATAGTTGATATGTGGTCTTATTATGAGTCTGGATTTCATAATCTACTTGTTGTTTCTGTAGATCAACGATATTCTCTAGAGGCTTTGAAAACAGCTTATGGAATTCTAGGAGAAGGGCAATTGTCATTAACTAAAACTTTAGTTTTGGTTAATGGAAATGTAGATCCATCTGATAAATCCTCAGTGATTAATGAAATTCGAAAAAATTTTGTTCCTAAAATTGATTTTCATTTACTAAGCAAAACTTTTATTGACACTTTAGATTTTACTGGACAAGCTCTTCATAAAGGTTCGAAAATGATTATTAATGCTACTTCATTTGGAGAAGAATCTAATAAGCCTATTGCAGTTGCTCTGCCTGCAAATATAAATACTATAGTTGATGGATTAATTGAAACTAGATTAGTTGGCAAAACACTTCTTGTCGCTAAAACTTCTCATAATGGGAAAAAGGTACTAAAAAGCTTAATTAACCACCCTTTATTAAAAAATATAAAGATAATTGCTACAGTTTCATCTGATATTGATGTTAATAATGATACTGATTTACTATGGGGAATTTTCACAAGATTTGACCCTTCATTAGATGTTGATTTTTCTGAGTTAAAATTTAATGGTATAAATACAGTTTTTGATGGTGTTATGGGTATTGATGCTACATGGAAAGATGGATACCCTAAACCTCTTGAAATGAATGAAGAAATTATAAGAAAGGTTGATAATAATTGGGATCTTTATTGGAAATAACTAAATCTGAAATTCCTGAAATTAATTTTCAAGACAGAAATCTAGATCTTATTTGGGAGAAAGTACTTAAAAACGAAGACCTTTCATTAGATGAAGGTGTAAAGCTTTTAGAAACTGAGGATTTTGCCTCAGTTGGTATTATGGCTGATTATATAACAAAGAGTCTTACTGGGGACAAGGTTTTTTTTGTACTAAATAGACATATAAATCCTACTAACATTTGTGTTTTGAGTTGTAAATTTTGTGATTTTGCTAAAAAACCAGGAGATAAAGACGCCTATGAAATGTCTATAGAACAAATTCTTGATCAAATGGATGAAGAAATAAGTGAAGTTCATATAGTGGGTGGTCATCATCCATCTTGGGAATTTTCTCATTATGTAGACATGGTTAAAGCTATACATGATAAATATCCCAATGTTCAGATAAAAGCATTTACTGCTTCAGAAATTGATTATTTTTACCGTAGATGGAAAATAACTCCAGAGGAATCTTTGTCTATTTTAAAAGAAGCAGGATTAGATTCTATGCCGGGTGGAGGTGCAGAAGTATTTTCTGATCGAATACATAAAATGTTATTACCAGGAAAAGCTACAGGTGATAGATGGTTAGATATACATAGAATAGCTCATAATATGGATATAAAATCTAATTGTACTTTATTATATGGTCACGTAGAGACTTTCGAAGAAAGGGTTGATCACCTAATAAAATTAAGAAATTTACAAAATGAAACTAATGGTTTTCTTGCTTTTATCCCACTTGAATATCAAATTGGGACAACTCTTTTAAGGAAGAGACATACAACTCCATTTGACGATTTAAAGATGATAGCTGCTTCTAGATTAATATTAAATAATGTCAAATATATAAAAAGTTATTGGGTAATGTTAGGAGAATCTACTGCAAGTATAGGTCTGAATTTCGGAGCTAATGATCTTGATGGAACCATAGGTAAAGAACGAATTGCACATGCAGCTTTAGCCAATTCTCCGGCCGGAAGAGCAAGAGAAAAAATGGTCAATTCTATTAGGGATGCAGGTAGAATACCTGTAGAACGGGATGCTTTATATAATGAAGTTAAGGTTTATGTGTGATAAATAAAAAATTAAGAGTTGGACATATGCCTTATCTTAATTCTGAAATTTTTTATATTGATTTATCTCCAGATTTATGTGATTTATCTGAAGCTTATCCAAGGCAAATGTCAAAACTTGTAAAATCAGGTGATATTGATTGTGGCCCATTACCAGTAGTAGAAATTTTCAAAATGGAAAATATTCTTAATCCATTAGATTATTTTGGGATATCTTCAGATGGTCCAGCTAAGAGTGTATGTATGTTTTCCAATTTTGATATTAAAGAACTTAATGGAAAAAATATTTCGCTAACTTCACAATCTTCTACTTCAGTTATGCTTTTAAAACTTTTATGTAGAAATTATTGGAATATTCCAGATGTTAAATTCGTAGATGAATCCCATCCTCATGATGCAATTTTACTAATAGGGGATAATGCCCTTAAACAAAAAAAGAAATTATCTTATAAATACGTATATGACTTAGCTGAAGCTTGGAAACAAATGACTGGGAAACCATTTGTATTTGCAAGATGGGTATATAGAAAAGATACTGATATGGATTTAGTTAATAAATTTTCGAAATCTATTTCTTTTTCGATTAAAAAAACTTATGATCAAGAATTTCAGAATATTGTTAATAAAAGAAGTAATGATTTTATGAATGAAAAAGAAATAAGAGAATATGTTGGTACTTTTGCATATAGGTTAAGTAATAAAGAATTAGAAGGTATGAACTTATTTAGGCAAATGCTTGATCAAAATTCTATAATATGATTGGTGATTAATATTGAATACGATAATCAGAGAAAAAATATATTCTGGAGAAAGATTAAATAAATCTGAAGGTAACTTTCTTCTAAAAGAAATGAACCTTTTAGAACTAGGGAGTTTAGCGAATTTATTAAGGGAAAAACACAATCCTAATAAAGAAGTGACTTATGTAATAGACACAAACCTTAATTACACTAATTTATGTGATGCTTATTGTTCTTTTTGTGCGTTTTACAGGACTGATCCTGAAGATCCTTCAGCATATACATACTCAGTTGATCAAATAATGGAAAAAATTGATCGAGCTCAATCTCATGGGGTACGGACAGTTTTGATGCAAGGTGGCCTAAACAGTAATATTCCTTTTGAATATTATACAGATATGGTTAAGGAAACTGTAAAACGTTTTCCGCACATTACTCCTCATTATTGGTCAGCACCGGAAATAATACGAATGTCTGAAGTTTCAGGGAAATCTGTTATCGATGTATTTAAATCATTATGGGATGCAGGTCAAAGAACTATGCCGGGAGGAGGTTCAGAAATTTTATCAAATAGAGTTAAAAAAGAAATTTCTCAATTTGAACCTAAGAATACAGTCGATCAATGGACTAAAGTCCATTCTGATGCTCATAAAGTAGGATTTAAAACTACTGCTACTATGATGTATGGTCACGTGGAATCAGATGAAGAAATTATAGAATCATTGTGTCATATAAGAAACGTTCAAGATCAATCTACTAAATATAAAAATTTTGGAGAATTTACCGCCTTTATACCTTGGTCATATAAAAAAGACAATACTGCTCTATCAAAGAAAGTAACAACTGAGGCAGGCCCGAACAGGTACCTTAGGATAATAGCTGTTTCTAGGATAATGCTAGATAACATTAAACATATTCAAGCATCTTGGTTTTCTGAAGGTAAAAAAACCGGTCAAATTGCTTTGAAATTTGGAGCTGATGATTTTGGAGGTACTCTTTTTGATGAAAACGTTATGCTTGCAGCGGGATTTTATAATAGAACTACTAAAGATGAAGTAGAGGAGATGATTACTGAATCTGGCTACAATCCTGTAGAAAGATTAACTGACTACTCTCTAGTTTATTCTCAATAAAGGGGTAATTATTATGTTAGATAATAACGAAATTGTTTTTGCACATAGTCCTGATGCTGATGATGCATTTATGTTTTATGGATTAGCTAAAGAAATAGTGAAAATAGATAATTATAAAATAGGGCACTTAATGAATGACATTCAGACATTGAATGAAAAATCTCTTGAAGGTGAATTACAGGTAACAGCAATATCAGCTGCCCATTATCCTAAAGTATCAAAATTTTATCGTATTATGTCTTGTGGTTCGTCTATAGGTAGAAAGTATGGTCCAATAGTAGTCTCAAAGAAAAATATTAAAGTAAATGATTTAATAGGAAAGAAAGTAGCTATACCCGGCGAAAATACTACTTCTTGGATGTTATATCAAATTTTTTGTAGTACTGAAATAGAACCAATTTTTGTAGATTTTGATCAAGTTGAAAAACTTGTAGAATCTGATGAAGTTGATGCAGGTATTTTATTGCATGAAGGTCAAGTTTTATATGAAAAGTGGGGATTAAAAAAAATAATTGATTTAGGTGAAACCTGGTTCGAATCTACTGGCTTACCTATTCCTCTAGGTCTGGATATAGTTAATAGAAATTTAGGCGATGATTTATCATTTAAAATTGCTAAAGCACTTAAAGATAGTGTTGAATATGCTATAGCCAATGAAGATGCGGCATTAGATTATGCCTTAGGGTATGGAAGAGGTATTAAGAAGGAAGATGGGAGGAAATTTGTGAGAATGTATGTGAATCAAGATACCGTTGATATGAGAAAAGAAGGGGAACAAGCATTAGAGAAGTTATTTTCTATGGCATATGATAAAAAAATAATTAAATCAATGCCTAAATTAGATTTTGTTAGAGTATAAATTTAATCTTATTTAGATGATAAAAGAATTTAAATCTTATCCAGCTACATATTTAATTATATTAATTTGTACATCTTTTTATTTCTTTTTGGAATATAAGGGAGGTACTGAGGATTTACCAGGTAACTTAAGGTTGATTAAGTATGGTGCAAGGCATGTAACTAGTATCAATCAAGGTGAATGGTGGAGATTAATTGTACCTATTTTTATGCATATAGGATTTTTGCATATTTTTTCAAATACAGCATGTTTAATAATAGTAGGAAGAATTATAGAAAAAATCTTTGGTTCTACAGGTTATATATTAGTGTTTATTATTACAGGTATTTTGAGCAATATTTGTAGTTATTTTTTTAGTTCATCAAATCCATTAGCTGTTGGTGCTGGAATGTCAGGATCTGTTTTTGGATTATTTGGAATATATATTGCATATTTAATCTTGAATAAATCAGAACTAGGAGATTATGGGAAAAATATGTTGATTTTATGCAGTGTTTTTGTTGGTGCAAATATATTTATAGATGTTATTTCAAATTCAATAAATATTTTTGGTTATGGTATAGATACTACTGCTCATTTTTCTGGATTGATTTCTGGTTTATTAATTGGTTTTTATTTTTTTATAAACAAAAATCGCGTATTCAATTTATTATCTATAAATCGGGATAGTAATTCTATTTCATTAAATTATAGATATATAGTTACTGTGATTTTTACTATAGGTACTGTTCTTACTGTATTAAATATCAAATGATTATGGTGGAGACGGGGGAGAGTCGAACTCCCCGTCCAATTGGGTTTATACTTCAACATCTACGAGCGTATCCAATCTTTTTTAACTAATAACCAGTTGATTGGCAAACTAAGTAAATTAGCTTGATCAGATTTATTCTTAGACTATACTCCTAATCAAAGTAAAGTAGCAATCCGGACTTTCGTCGCTCGATCCTGTTTCGCCGGATTTAAAACAAGTCGAACGTCGCTTTATTTAATTATGCAGCGAGAGCGAGTTCTTTTTCGCCATTTATATTTTTACCGTTTTTTACGTGGAACGATACCACGACTCGCAGTTTTGTATTTACCAAACTGTCGAAACCACGCGTCCCCATATCAGAATATCTATTGTACTACAAATTTTGTCTTTGTATCATCGACGATTTTTTAATGAACGATTTATTTCTCTATCTGTTTCACGTTTTTTTATAATATTTCTCTTATCAACATTTCTCTTACCTTTAGCTAGGGCAATTTCTACTTTTGCAAGCCTAGATTTTAGATAGATAGATGTAGGAATTACTGTTAAATTCTCCTTAGACATTTCTAATAATATTTTCTTTTGTTCCTTCTTATTGAGTAATAATTTTCTAACTCTAAGTGGGTTGTGTTGATTATTTATTCCTGCAGGTTGATAAGTAGCTATATGTACATTATGTAACCAGGCACCGTTTTCTTTAATTTGGACATAACCTTCAGAGATGTTAATTTTTCCATCTCTTATAGATTTAATTTCAGACCCTTCTAATAGAACTCCTGCCTCTATAGATTCAATAATTTCGTAGTTGAATCTAGCTCTTCGATTTGAACTAACAATTTTTTTATTTGAATTATTCTTCATTGATTTGAAAATTTAGTTGTTCTATTGCAGCGTTTAATTGAGTATCTTCTTTAGAGTTTGCTGGGAATGAAATTTCAACATCAGGATTAATACCTATATCTTCTATCATGTGTCCGTTAGGTGTATACCATCTACCATGGGTTAAGTAAATTCCACCTCCGTTTGATAAACCTCTAACTATACCAACACTTCCTTTACCAAATGATGTTTTACCTATTAGTATAGATCTTCCAGTATCTTGAAGTGCTCCAGCAAGTACTTCAGACCCAGATGCTGAGTATTCATCAATTAAAGTAACGATAGGAATTTCAGTATAATCTCCACTTGATTCCATTTTTGGCCAATCTTTTCTATTACCTCTGGCATCTATCTCATAAGTTATTATTCCAGAACTAATTAATTCAGAAGCTACTTTCACTGTAGATGATAAAAGTCCACCTGGGTTACCTCTAAGATCTAGTACTATTCCTTTAGAATTAGACGATTTTAACGCTTTCAGAAATTCATTAGGAGTTTCAGCTGTAAATTGATTAATTTTTATTCTTGTGAAATCAGTTTCATCTATTTTATTAGAAAATACGCTTGGCTGATCAATTGTACCTCTAGTAATCGTAATATCAACTGTATCAAGAGATCCAACATGTTCTACTGTTAAAGTAACGTCTGTACCTTCAGGTCCTCTAATTTTATTTACAGCTTCCAATACGCTCCATGAAGTAGCATCTTCTCCGTTAACTGCTATTATTCTATCTCCAGCTTTAATTCCTGCTTTTTCTGCAGGTGTATTTGGTAATGGTTTAGAAATTATTACTCCATTTCCATCTGGAGCAGAAGAAACTTGTGCTCCGATTCCTCCAAATTTCCCCTCAAAATCCTCATTTTGTATCATAAAAGCTTCTGGTGGAACATAAGAGGTATGTTTATCATCTAGTGAATTTACCATAGCTTCAACGGCAAATTCTGACATTTCTTTTGGGTCTATATTATCTTTATCTATAAAATCTTGATT
>CAZBHC010000013.1:0-5058 GCA_964491775.1 uncultured Dehalococcoidales bacterium
CATCATAAAAAGATTTTACGGCTTCTTCTGAGAGTCCATGACCATCTTTATCTCTATTCGGAATATATGGTATTACA
Organism: uncultured Dehalococcoidales bacterium; assembly: GCA_964491775.1. Lineage (GTDB taxonomy): Bacteria > Chloroflexota > Dehalococcoidia > Lucifugimonadales > Lucifugimonadaceae. Next base: position 78 of record CAZBHC010000013.1, read on the forward strand.
TCGCCTCCAATTTTTTTTATTGTTCTAGCTATAATGGCAGTACCTGTTAGCCAATCTGAATCAAAATCTCCAAATATACCTATTTTTTCATTTTTGTTTACTGACTTGATAATTCTTTCAGTTCCTATATTTATTGAAGGTAGATTAATAGGTTTTTTAATTTCAGTAATAGGGGAATGGAAAAATTTTTTTGCGGAGTATTCATCGAATATTCCTCTTTGTGAAAGTAATTGATTAGATAATTTATTAGATATATTAAAACCAAAAGTTTTGATATCAATCATTTACTAGGCTACAAATTTTTTAAAAAGTAAAGAAGCATTATGTCCTCCAAATCCTAAGGAGTTAGACATAGCTATTTCTACATTACCTCTTTTTGATAGATTTGGAACATAATTAAGATCACAATCTGGATCAGGATTTTCTAAATTGATAGTTGGGGGTACAACTGATTCGTTTATAGCCATAACTGTAAATGCGGCCTCTATACCTCCAGCAGCTCCCAATAAATGTCCTGTCATTGATTTAGTGCTGCTTATTAATAATTTTTTGGAATATTCTCCGAATACTTTTTTTATTGCAATAGTTTCAAATTTGTCATTTAAAGGTGTAGAAGTACCATGTGCATTTATATACATTACTTGTTCAGGTTGGGTCTTTGATCGTTTTAAAGCTATTTTCATAGCTTCTGCTGCCCCTTCACCTTCTGGGTGAGGCTGAGTAACATGATGCGCATCACTTGTAGTACCGTATCCTATTAGTTCAGCTATGATAGTGGCATTTCTTTTAGATGCATGTTCAAGAGATTCTAAAACTAAAACTCCAGCTCCTTCACCTAGCACAAATCCATCTCTCATACTATCAAACGGCCTTGAGGCCCCCTTAGGATTATCATTTCTTTTGGATAACGCCATACAAGAGTTGAATCCAGCTACAGCTATAGGACAAATAGCAGCTTCTGTACCACCTGCAATAGCAACATCAATTCTTTCATCCTTAATCATTTCAGCTGCAATTCCTATAGAGTCAGCACCTGTAGCACAGGCAGACACTACAGAAAAATTTGGACCTTTTGCTCCTATATTCATAGAAACTTGTCCTGATGCCATATCACCTAGCATCATAGGTATTAAAAATGGACTTACTCTTGTAGGTCCTCTTTTTTCCAAAACAGAATATTGTTCACTAAGAGTAATTATTCCTCCTACTCCGCTTCCAATCATTACACCTACTCTAGATTGATCTTCATTTTCCATATCAATGTTTGCATCTTCAAGAGCTTGAATGCTAGATGCTACAGCGAACTGTGAAAATCTATCAAGTCTTCTAGATTCTTTTTTACCTATAAGAATTGTTGGATCAAAACCTTTTACTTCTGCAGCTATTTTTGTTTCATATGCTTCAGGATCAAAGCATGATATTGTATCGATCCCTGAATCACCTGATGTTAGTGATTGCCAAGTTTCTTTTTTATCTAGCCCTATAGGTGTTATTAACCCTATACCTGTAATTACTATTCTTTTTTTCATATTAGTTTCAATTTTCATGCTCTAGCTATTCAATCCAATCAGTAATATACATGAAATTATTTATATACTTATAAGATATAGGATAGTTTTTTTTAAAATTATAATTAAAACACACTAATTAATATTACGAGGTTACTTCATTTCTATACCAAAAGTACAAATAGATACTCATGGTTGTAAGCTGAATATGGCCGATAGCCAAAAAATAGCTTTTGAATTTACAAAAAAGGGTTTTCTTGTTAATAGTAATGATTACGATCCGGATATATATATTATAAATTCTTGTACCGTCACAAGTAGAGCAGATAGAAAAGCTAGACAAGCTGCTAATGCAGCAAAAAAAAGATGGCCAAAATCAAAAATTATAATGACAGGTTGTTATGCTGAAAGAGACGAAGAAAACCTTAATAAGATATCCAGTATAGATTTAGTAATAGGTGGGAAGAGAAAATCAGAAATTGTTACAAAAGTGATTGATTATATACAGTATGATACAAATTCAAATAATAAAAATAACTATAAGGAAAATTCTGATTTATTTCTACTAGGCAGAACGAGAGCATCAATTAAAATACAAGAAGGATGTGACCAGATTTGCTCTTATTGTATAGTTCCAAGAGTAAGAGGGCGTGAAAAAAGCATAGATCATAATGAAATAATTAATTCTATAAATACTTTAGTCCAAAAAGGTGTATCTGAAGTTGTTCTGACAGGCACTCAATTAGGAACTTATGGTTTTGAATTCAAAAATATTAATCTAAGTATTTTAATAAAAAAAATTCTTGATGAAACCAATATAAGCAGATTGCGAGTTTCTTCTATACAACCTCAAGAAATTGATGAAGATTTATTGTCAAATTGGAGATATGACACGAGATTATGTCCACATTTTCATGTTCCACTACAAAGTGGAAGTGAGAAAATTCTGAAATCAATGAGAAGAAAATATGATCTAAAAATGTACGAAAATTCTATAAATCAAATTAGGTCTATTCTCCCAGATTGCTCAGTAACTACTGATATAATCGCTGGTTATCCCGGTGAAACCGAAGATGATCATGAAAGTTCGAAAGAATTTTTAGATAGTTTATTTCTAGCTGACACACATGTTTTTAAATATTCTGATAGGCCAGGTACAACTTCTATGTATCTAAAGGATAAAATACCTTCAAAAATAATTAATTCTCGTGCATATGAATTACGTGAGATATCAAGATTTAATAAAATAAATCATTTGAATTCGATGATAGGTCAAATACGTGAAGTTTTATGGGAAGATTCTATTCGGTATTCAGGATTGACAGATAATTACATCAGAGTTAAGTTGTCAGGAAAAGTTACTTCAAAAAGAAAAATTATTGAAAATACTATTAATTCAGTATATTTATCAGAAGTAGTTAATGATGAAATTTTAGTTGATTTAGTATAAATTTTGTTTTTATTAGATCAAAATTACTTACAAAAGTTTAAGAATTTAAAATAAAAACCCCATCACAGATTATGGGGTTTTTATAAGTTGAGTTTTTTTATTTATGAAAAATCTACTTCTCGAAATCGTAGATTACCTTTTCTTTTTTCAAGATATCCAGCTACTTGCCTATAACCATGAGCAAAAACCATAAGCCAACCTTCTTGTTCACATCTTTCTAACATCTCTTTTTTCATTGCTAAGGTTTCTTCTGGGTATCTATCATAAGCAGTTATATAAGCCAAAGGAATATGATTAGGAGTAGGAATTAAATTTGCTAGATAAACAATTTTTTCACTTCCCGTATTAACCATTACTACTTGATGTCCTTCAGAGTATCCTCCTGTTACTACAGTATAAACACCAGGAACTACTTCCGTATCTCCATCAATTAATTGAACCATGCCCTTATCATGTAAAATTTTTAGATGTGCTGAACCTGTTCCATATACAGGGACTGAACGTTCACTAGGATTAAAAGCTTCTTCCCATGCAGTTCTTTGTATAAGAAATTTAGCTTTAGGAAAAGTAGGTATTATATTTCCTTCTCTGTCTAATTTTGTAGATCCTCCTGATCTGAAAAAAGAAAGATGTGAAAGTACTACATAATCTATATCTCGTACACTTACACCTTGTCTTTTTAAATCTCTAATTAACTTAGATGATGCATGACCATATATAGTTCTATTTACATCAGGTTCTCTATTTCCTATTCCTGCATCTACTAAAACATTTCCATTAGCTGTCTTAATTAATAATGAGTTAAGACCTAATCTAACTCTGTTTTTTCTATCAGGTTTTGCAGTCTGTTCCCATAAAGTTTTAGGTACTTGACCAAAAACTGGACCTCCATCAAGAAGAAAGCTTCCGTCGCTTACCACTCTTACTGCTAAAGCGCTACTGTTTGTCATAATTTCCCCCTATCAAAGGATTTAATTTCAAATCTAACAATCGGACAATCATTAAACTTTTTGATAAATAAATATTGATAAATAAATAACCATTTTTTCTTGGTATACACGGAATCGTATAACAAAAGTACTATTAAGACAAGGTACTTTAGTACTCTTTTTACTGTATTTAATCAATACTTTATTTTGTACTTGTTCAAAAAAAGTATAAATATCAGTTCAAATAACAGTATTTAATGATCTTTTTAAATATGTTTAAATAAGACTATTTTTTTGAATTAAAAGTTGTTTTTCTTTGTAATATTATTAAAATTCATGTATTTAAAGTGAGGTTTTAATGGAAATTAGTATAGTCAAGTCTAGTATAAAATCTGAGGAATCAGATGCACTTATTATAGGTATATTTCAGAAAGAATTTGAAGATTTTAAATCAAATTTACTGGTAAATAAATTAGTAGATGGATATTTATCTAAATTATTTGATCGAGGAGAAATTACGGGGAAACAGTCTGAAATTACTTTAATACATACACCTGATAGTTTTTACAAAAATTTAAAATCAGAAAAAATTATTATATTAGGTTTGGGCAATAAAGATAAATTTAATCATAATATTTTTAGGCAAGTAATTTCTAATTTATCTAATTTTTGTGTTAGGAACAAAATTCTTAATGTAATAACATCTTTACCTTGTGATTTATACACATCTACTAAAAGTTTTGAAATTTTTACTGCTTTTTCTGAAGGTTTATATTTAGGAAAATACAGTTTTAATAAATATAAAACTAAAATTAATAATAAATTTGAAATAAAAACTATTAAGATCATTTCACCAGAAAAATTTCCAGATGTAGATAAATATATAAATGATGGAAAGGAATTTGCTCTCGCAGAGTGTTTTGCTAGAGATTTAGTTAATGAACCAGCAAATATATTATCTCCTGAAAAATTTTCTGAGTTTGCTTTAGAAATTTCTAAAGACAATAGAATAGAGTGTAAAATATATGATTCAGATCAACTCAATTCTTTAGGGATGGGTGCTTTTTTAGGTGTAGCAGCTGGTTCTGAGAGAG
>CAZBHC010000014.1:0-12375 GCA_964491775.1 uncultured Dehalococcoidales bacterium
GAAGTTATTCATTTAGAAAGACCATCTCCACCTTCTAGAACAGAATTAAAAAGATATGTTGAAAATTGTGCAGGAATTTTTGCTCATATAACAGATTCTATAGACGCAGAGATTATGGATGCTGCTGGAAAAAATTTAAAAATTATTGCTGAGTTTGGAGTAGGGTACGATAACATAAATGTTGTTGATGCTTCTAATAGAAATATTGCTGTAGCGAATACACCAGGAATTCTAACTGAAACTGCTGCAGATTTTGCTTTTACGGTCATTCAATCAGCAGCAAGAAGAATAGCAGAAAGTGATAGGTATGTTAGAAATGGTAATTGGAAATGGTTTGATCCATTAGATTTACTTGGTCTAGATATTAATGGTTCTATTTTGGGAATTGTAGGTTTTGGAAGAATAGGCGGAGCTCTTGCAAAAAAGGCTTTAGGATCTGGTATGAAAGTGGTTTATTTCAGTAGATCTAAACCTAAAGATGATTATGGATGTAAACGGTTGGATTCATTAGATGAACTTTTACAGACTTCTGATTTTGTTTCTTTGCACTGTCCTTTGACTGATAGTACAAAAGGTTTAATAGGAGAGAAAGAACTTTTAACTATGCAATCTCATTCTGTTTTAATAAATACTGCAAGAGGGCCAATTGTAGATACTAATGCTTTAACTGAAGCTTTATTAGATAAACAAATCTCCTATGCGGCTTTAGACGTGACTGATCCAGAACCTATTCCTAGTAATCATAAGTTACTTTCACTAGATAATGTGACTATATTGCCTCATATTGCTTCGGCTACAATAGGAACCCGTAGAAAAATGTCAGAAATGACCGTGGATAATATTATTTCAGGTATTGAAGGTAAAATCCCACCTCACTGTGTGAATGTAGATGAAATTGACTGGTGAACTAAATATATTTATAACTTGATTTAAATTGATATTTAAAATACCATATTATGAAAATATCGAACTTTCTTTGAATAAAAATATTTTGGAGTAAAAAATGGGTTCCCTTAGTCAAAAACAATTAGATCATTTTGAAGAATTTGGATTTTTGGTTGTTGATAATGTTTTAGATCCAGAAAATGTTATAGATCCTGTTATTGAGGAATATAGGATGGTTTTAGAAAATTTATCTGAAAAGCTTTATAAAGAAGGTTCAATATCCTCAAAGTATGATGAATTAGAATTCGGAGATAGGGTCACTAAGATTTATTCCGAAAGTGGAGAAGTACATAATCAGTTTTTTGACTTTTCTTTACCTCAAGGTTCTATAAAATCAGATACTCCATTTTGGGCTGGACCAGCAGTTTTTAGAGCCTTAACTGACCAAAAACTATTAGACGTAGTTGAATCTCTTATTGGGAAGGAAATTTATTCTAATCCTGTACAGCATGTTCGAATTAAAATTCCAGAACAGTATTGTCCAAAAGATGAAAATGGCAATGCAAAATTTGGAGCAACTCCTTGGCATCAAGATAATGGTGTTGTCACTAAAGAAGCAGATAATACAGATATGCTTACTGTATGGTTTCCTCTAATGGATTCTGATGCTAGAAATGGGTGTCTAACTGTAGTTCCTGGATCTCATAAAGGTGAAGTACTTACTCACTGTCCAAATTATAAGAATAGAGGTCTAGAAATACCTGAACACTTATTTGATATTGGTAGTTCTATGCCTGTACCAATGAAAAAAGGTTCAATATTGTTATTAACAAAGAAGACAGTTCATTCAGCTTTACCAAACATTAGTGAAAGGATTCGTTGGAGTTTTGATCTTAGATATAATCCTATAGGTCAAAGGACTGGAAGAAGTGTTTTTCCTGGATTTGTAGCTAGGAGTGAATCAGATCCTGAATCTATTTTAAGTGATCCATTAACTTGGAATAAACTATGGACTAAAGCAAGGGATGATCTTGCTAAATCAGAGCAGTTTTCGTTTAATCGATGGGATGGCGACGATATAGCTTGTGCTTGATTTATTTTTGTATATAAATATTAGTTATTAAAAGTAAAATTTAAGTTTTTTTCACTTAATTCCCATAATTTATCTTGGTATTTAATATTGTTTGAAAATATTGAAGATTCTACAATTTTTTTTTCATGGTAATAATCACAGTGATTGGTATGAGTAGAATTCAATGTATTTATTATGTTTTCTGCTCCCCATTTAGCATTTCTGCCGACTATATTTAAACCTAGATTTAATAAAGGGGAAATAAATCCGTTATTAGAAAGTAATCTTGTTCCAATAATACCTGGATGAACAGAGCTGACTGAAATTTTTTTATTTTGTAATTTTTTAGCTAAAGTATAACTCCACATTAACATTGCTAATTTGCTTTGCCCATATGCTTTCATTCCGTTATATCCTTTAGTAAAAGAGATATCTTCAAAATTAATTGTAGCTTTTTCATGTGCTATTGAAGATACATTTATTATTTTTGAATTATTAGATAAGGAATTATTTTTTACAAGTAATCCGGTTAGGAGAAAATGTGATAAATAATTTACACTCCATGTCATTTCAATATTTTGTTTATCTAGTATTCTTTTTAAAAAAATACCTCCAGCGTTATTTATTAATATATCTATTGATATTCCTTCTTTTTTGATCTTTTCGGTGAGTAATTTAATTTGAGTTTGATCTGATAAATCACATATTAAAATTTTGGATGAGTTTGAAATTGTATTTATTTTTTCTAAAGTTTTTTCACATCTTTTTTTATATCTTCCTATACCTATTACATTAAATCCTTTTGAAGCTAAAATTATTGCAGTTTGTTCACCAATGCCTGAAGTAACTCCGGTTATTACACATGTTTTACCATTACTATTTAGCATCTATAATTCTCCGTTTATAATTACATCTATTACGGTAGTTTGATTGGATTTGATAGCATTTTCTATTGCAGGTCCAAGTTTACTCGTGTCTTCTATACGTATTCCATTTGCGCCAAAAGCTTTGGCAATTGCACAAAAATCAAAGGGCAAAGGAAAATCCATATTTAAGTATTTGCTGGAATAATTTTTTTCATTCAAAACTTCTTCTTTATATACATTCATATTAACTTTTAGTACTCGATAGGAAGCGTTATTACAAATAATGTAAACTACTGGGATTTTATAGTTAACTGATGTCCAAAGTGCCTGAACAGTCATCATGGCTGTTCCGTCTCCTAGAAATGCTATAACATTTTTGTTTGGTTCTGATAATTTCAATCCTAAAGCTGACCCCATACCCCAGCCAATAGCTCCACCTCTAGAGCCAAAGTAAGTGTTTTTTTCAGAAAATTTTATTGCTGAATGTAACATCCCGCCAGAACTTACTGAATCATCAAAAATTATACAATCTGTAGGTAAATATTCTTTTATAGTTTTAAACATTTTTCCAACACCGATTGGATTTTTATCTGATTGAGAAATTGCTAACTTTTCAAACTCTTCGTATGTTTTTTTTGTTATTTTTTTATGGTTGTTTTTTCTGTTATGGATTATTTGTATTTTTTCTTTAGATAAATTTACTGATATTTCTTTTGTTAAAATTTCCAAAGTTTTTTTTGGAGATGCGTGAATTCCTAATTCTGTAGATTCTGTTTTTCCTATTTCGGCTCTATTTATATCTAGATGAATTAATTTACAATTTTTGTTTAGAGGATTTTTGGGAACATAAAAATAATCTGAGAATACTGGACACCCAATTGCAAAAATTACATCTGCTTTATTAAGTTTTTGTATTGTATTTTTATCTCGGACACTACTCCATGGTAATTTTCCAAGATATTGTGGATGATTAGTAGGGAAATTTACTTGAGTACTTATATGTCCATATACTCCAGCACCTATTTGTTCAGCCAATTCAACTGTTTCTTTAATTGCATCATATTGGCTTACTCTGTCTCCAACCAAAATAATAGGATTTTTTGAAGATGACAATAATTTTACTGCCATTTTTACACTATTTTTATCAGGTTCAGGAAGTGAAAAATTTTTTGATGATGGGAAAATTTCCATATTTGCTTTACTATCCAAAGAATTACCAGAGAATGAGATGAAAACAGGACCTGTTGGTGGTGTAGATGCCTCTAAAAATGCTCTTCGTAGGACGCTTGGATATTGTTCTGGATGTGTAATTTCTACACTCCATTTACAAAATGGAGAAGCCATTTGAGCAAGATCAGATCTACCTTCAGCGAGTTTTCTAACATCTTTATTACCTGCAGTAATTACTAATGGTGTTCCAGCGTAATTGCTATCAGCAAGTAGAGAAAATGCTTTCGCTAATCCATTATCAATATGTAAACTAATAAATCCAACTTTACCTGTTATCCTTGCGTAAGCATCAGCCATACCGACTGCCACACCTTCTTGTACTGCTAAAATATACTTAATATCAGGAAAATCCTCTAAACCATCCATGATGGCAGCTTCACTTGTTCCAGGGTTTCCAAAAATGTACTCAACCCCTTCAGCTTTTAACATTTCCAACATCCCATATGTACCGCTAAGTAATGGCATAATTATTCTTTCTTATACAAGTTATTAAGTTTTCTTAAATATTAATGATGACATAAATATTGGGATTTTAGAAATAGAACATATATTCTAAATATACATTTTAGATAAGGATAAATTATGAGTTTTGTATTAGTAGTAAAAAATAGTGAGCTTTCTAAGGCTATAGAAAAAGCATGGGCAAAAAATCGCCGTGTTAAGTATTTAATGAATTAATAGCTTCATCAATTTTTGGGGCATCAAACCCATTAATAACTTTTGATCCAATTAGTAAAACAGGAGTAGTATCAAATCCTAATTTATTAATTTCAACCTGGGCTTCCAAATTACTTGATACATTTTTTTCTTCGAAATTAATTTTTTTTAATTTCATATACTCCTTTGCCATTTCACATGATGAACACATATTGGAGGTATAGATAATTATTGATTTTTTATTTTTCAATTTATTTGTACAGATTTAACGTTAGGTGCGTGGATACCTAAGGAAGTTTTTAAAAACATTTCTACCTGTTCATGGGTAGGGACACATTCTGGACAATCCTCGTTTACTCCGGGAGTATATTTTAGTGAAAGTAATTCTCCATCCATTTGAATATCAGTCAATTTACCACCTTCTGATCCTACCATAGTAGAAATTTGTTTAATTACAAAGTCTACCTTTGGATCTAAAGAAGAATTTTGCATAATAATATCCCTTTTTTTATTTCAAATTATAGTTCCATAATAGTATATTATTATGTTAAATCAATGCTAATTTCATGGTAAAGTTTTTCGTATATAATTTTTTTTTGGAGAAATAAATGTTTGAACTTGAAGTTTTAAATCCTATAGCTAAACAAAGAGCAATGGAAAATATTTTTAATATTAATTTAAGACCTAAAACTCTCGATAATAAAACTATTGGTCTTGTATGGAGTGGTACGCATGGAGGTGATGTGGCTCTCAATAGAGCAGGTGAAATGTTACAAGAAAAATTTTCTAATGTTAAGATAAACTTTTACACAGGTGGTAACTATCCTACCCCACCAGATATATTGAAGAAAGCTGCTAAGGAATCTGACTTAATCATTGGTGCTACAGGCGACTGAGGAACATGTGCATCGTGGATGGTCCACGATATGGTAGAAGCTGAAAAGCTTGGAGTTCCTTCAATTCCTTTAATTTCTGGTCGATTTGAAGGGGATGCTATTGCAAGTTCTAGAGCATTTGGGATGCCTGAATTGAAATTTGTAATCGTTCCTCGTATCTATAGAAATCTAGCTATTGCAGAATGTATTAGTCAAACAGAAGATGCTATAGAAGATATTGTTAGTGTATTAACAGATGATCCAGATAACAAAACTTTTAGTGTCAAAGAGATAGATACTGAATCTTCTTTTAGTTATCATTCTGAGGATAAATTTGAATGTTCTTTACTTATGAATAAAGATTTATTGGATAGAGATATAGGTGATGGGTTTCCTCTACTTCCAGCTACTAGAGATAAAGTAGATGAATTAATATCTGCTACTTCACTCTCTTCTGAAGATGTTGTATGTGATATGCCTCCAGGATTTGGAATAGCTACTGTAGAAAAGATTGCGATTAATTCAGCATATGCGGGAGCTAAACCTGAACATATGCCTGTAATTATTGCAGCTGTTAAGGCATTTTCTGGTTTAGGAGCTTCAAAAGATCCTTTACTTGGTAGTAATGCTACAGATCATGGGAAATCTTTATTGATGTCTACTAGTCCACAGGCTCCACTTTTAATTGTTAATGGTCCTATTGCCAAAAAATTGGGAATTAATTCTGGATCGGCTCTTGGACCTGGAAAAGATAATGAAGTAAATATTGTTATAGGTAGGGCATTTTATCTTTGTTTGAAAAATATAGGATATTGGTATCCAAATGAAATGGATATGGATACTATTGGATCCACAAGAAAATTTGTTCAATGTATTGCAGAAAATGAAGATATGAGTCCTTGGGATCCTTTTCATGTGGATTTAGGTTTTGGAATGAATGAAAGCACAGTAAGTGTTTTTGTTACTGATGGGGAACTGGATATTCAGGATCAGGGAAATACTGCAGCAGAAGATCTTTTAAAAGTATTAGCTTATGGATGTTCATTTGGATCTGCTAATATTCAAAAAGGAAATAAGGGCCCAGGAGGAGGTAATCAACGCTTGATACTAATGCCACCGGATGTAGCTAATCCGGTTGGTACTGATGGTGAATTTTCTAAAGATAAAGCAAGGGAATTCATACATAATCACGCTGTTGGAAGTTTAGGTAAGATGACACATTACATGCCTTTGGAAGATGCTAGAGTGTCTGAAAAATGGAACTGGATCAAAAATTTAGATGAAGATCAGAGAAATGCTACCGAGATACCTATTATGAATAGTTATGAAGATTGTTATATAGTAGTAGTTGGAGCAGATAGAGCCAAAACTGCAGTCTTTCCTAGTGGACCTTCCCCTTCTACAGTAGGAATTGACAGTTACATTTCTAAATAATGTTTTATCTACTTTTACAATATTTTTTTAAAAAATATTAAAAACATGAAAATAGTTGATTCTCATCCGCATATTTATTCAAAAAAAATCGATAAATTTCCGTCTATTAAAGACCCCTGGCAACCTGGGCAACCATCTTCAGCAGAAGATCTAAAGAAAATAATGGATGAAAATGGGGTGACTAAATCAGTTTTTATTCAAACCGGTACATTTTATGGATTTAATAATGATTATGTCATTGAATCTGCAAATAAATTCAAAAGTTGGGCGACAGGTGTAATTACTTTAGATCCGGATAATGTTTCTAGTATTAATTATTTAGAGAAAATTGTTACTAGTTCAAATATTAAAGGATTAAGAGGAATCAAAGATTCTGAAAATAGAATTAAATCGAATTCAGTATATAAATTATGGGAGAAAGCTCTCGAATTAAATATTGTAGTAAATTGTATGGTTATGGATGACATTAACTTAGCAAAAGAAATAAATCAAATTTCGAAAGATTTAAGTCCTCTGAAAATTGTTATTGATCACTGCTTTATGCTGAACTCAGTCAGAAAAACAGAAGAAACTTTAAATGCTTTAGATTTTCTTTCAAAAAATCAAAATATTTTTGCCAAACTAACTTCAGGTACGCATGGATCATCTCGTATTTTTCCACATGAGGATATGTATGAACCCATACGAAATGTCATTCATATGTTTGGTTCTGAAAGATGTGTATGGGGTTCTAATTTTCCTAATAAATTATGGTCTAAAGGTACTAATTATCAAGAAAATCTTAGTTTTGTATCTGAAAAATTAGGATTGAGTGATTTTGACAAAAAAAATATACTTAGTACTGTTCCATTAAAATTATGGTTTTCTTAAAACTGTTATTTTGGTATACGTTCTTTACTTAAAAATAATTACCAGTATCAAATACTTTATTCATTTCTTTCCAAGTATCAAATTCTCCTGATTCTAATTTTCTTAATAGCGGAAACATAGTTTCAGACCACTCTTCTACTTTTATACTTGGAGGTTCTATATGTATCCCATCTTCTAATTTAAAATTTTGATCTACTTCAAGTAACATAACGAGCCTGTTAGATACATTATAAATACGCATTCTTCCAATAGGTCTATCTTTCAAATCCTGAATTACCTCTGGCCAAACATTAGAATGATAATCAATATAATCTTTAATTTTTGTTGGATCATCTGCTAAATCCACTTGTAGTACAATAATCTTTTGGTTTTTCATATTTACCTCAATCTATTTTTTTTCATTCTATCAGTATTATTTTTTTTACTTTAAATTTAATTACATTACTAGATTCCTGTTTTGATTTAATTTTTTTATATACTTATCAAATCTAGTTAATAAAAAATTAAATATTAAAAATTATGGAATTTATTTAAATATGAAAATTACTTCAGTCAAGGCGTATGTAGTGAATCCTAATTTAGGAAATAGCCCTTTTGTTAAGGATGATTGGCAATGGACATATGTTGTTATAGATACAGATGAGGGAATTTCGGGTTGGGGAGAGTCATCAAATGTACCCAGAAAAGGAAGTCATATATCTGCGCATGGCATTAATATTGTTGAACAGGTCCTTATAGGTGAAGATCCTACAGATATTGAAAGAATTTGGCATACTATTTACCGACACTATACTTATTTAGGATCAAGAGGTTTTCCAACTACCCTTTTGTCCGGTATTGATATAGCTTTATGGGATCTAAAAGGAAAAATCTTAAATCGACCAATATATGATTTATTGGGAGGTAAAGTAAGAGAAAATGTTCCCTTATATGCAAATGGATGGTTTGACGAATGTATCACTCCTGATGATTATGCTAAGGCTGCTAGGAAAGTAGTTAATGATGGTCATGACACTATTAAATTAGATCCATTTCTAGAAATGATTCCTTATCATACAACATATATAGATGGGAGAATTTCTAAAAAAGGCGAAAATCAAGGCTACGACATAGTTTCAGCTGTAAGAGAATCTGTTGGAGATGATATTGATATCTTGATAGATGCACATGGTAATTTTGATCTTCCAACATCAGTTAGATTATCAAATAGACTTTATGAAGATTCGAATATTGGTTGGTTCGAGGAACCTCTCCCTCCTGAATCTTTTCAGGCACTTGAAAATTTCAGGAATCAAACTTTTTCTCCAGTATGTGTAGGTGAAAGATTATTTACTAGATGGGATTTTCAGCATGTTCTGGAAAATAATTTAGCAGATTATATTATGCCAGATGTAACTTGGACTGGTGGAATTTCTGAAATGAGAAAAATTGCTAATTTAGCTGAGTTATATTATGTACCTATAAGTCCACATAATGCCCAGGGAGCAGGTCAAATATTAGCTGGTGCTCACATAGGAATGCATGTTCCTAATTTCTATAAACTTGAACATTGTATTGCTTTTATTACTGGATATAATGAATTTTTAAAAGAACCAATAAATTTTGTTGGCAATACTTTAATTATGCCAGATGGTCCTGGCTTAGGAATTGATCTGGATATGGATAAATTGAAATCGAAAATACATGAAGACTGGAAGTAATTTAATATGGAAAATGACTTATTCTCTTTAGATAATAAAATTTGTATAGTCTCTGGTGCAGCTAGTGGTATGGGGAAGCAAATATCATTAGGTTTTGCTGAATATGGAGCATCAGTTATTTTGGTGGACATAAATATTGAAGGTGCTGAAGAAACTCATTCATTAATAAAAAATAATGGAGGAAAAAGTTTAGTTGTTCCATGTGATGTTTCGAATATTAAAGATATAGAAAATCTATATGAAATATTGGATTCTACATTTGGAACTATTGATGTATTAGTTAATGTAGCAGGTGAAGGATTAGGTGGTAGACCAGAAGAAATTGATTTGTCAATTTTAACTAAAACACTAGATAATTTAGTTGTAGGTAGATTTAAAATGTGCCAGGAAGCTGGCAATAGAATGATAAAAAATAATGTAGGTTCTATAATAAATTTTGGTTCTATAGGAGGGTGGAGTTCCTTAGGTAGGGGACATGCCGCTTATGGAATTTCTATGGCTGCAGTTATTCAAATGACAAAAGAGTTGTCAACAGAATGGTCTTCTAGAGGTGTAAGAGTTAATGCTATATTACCTGCTCAAGTTTGGAATGAAAATTTAAGATCTAGAGTTAAAGATAAACCTGAACTGGAACAAACTTTCAAAGATGGACTTCCAATAGGAAGGTTAGGAAATCCTGAGGAAGTCAAAGGTTTAGCGATTTTTCTTGCTTCAGAAGCTTCAACTTTTATTACAGGTGCCATCATACCTATGGATGGAGGTAATCTAGCAATGAATTCTGGTGGATCTTATCCTGGAAGTTCTAGGATATATGGATAATAATTCTTTATTTGATCGGTGAAAAATTACTAGGTAATAAAATTTTATTTTCCATTTTTATTGGAGGTTTAGCTTCACTCTTTGGTGGCCAACCTATTTCTGAAAACTTTTTTCGTGAATCCGTTCTTTGTTGAAGATCCTTATAAGCCCAAATATGCATGAACTTGTTTACATTACCAACTTCAGATATATAAGCACCTACTAAATCAGATAACTTTTTTCTTTCTTCAATTTTTTCTTCCCAAGCAGGTAAAATCTTTTCAATTTGTCCTGGTGGGTATGTGTAAATTCTCATTTCAAAGAAAGGGCCTATATTTCTTTCACTCATTTCAGGTGAGAATGAAACTGGTACCCAGAACTCAGTATTCATATTAACCATACAATCACCAGTATTTGGTGGCCATAAACCTTTATTAACTGCTTCTTTTCTACATGAATTTCTATGTTCCATATTTTCGTATGGCCAAACATGTATAATCTGATTCAATGGTCCAATTTCTGTATACCAAAATGCTCCAATATTACTGACAGTGTTTCGACCGTCAATTTTTTCACCAAATTTTTCTAATACATAATTTAATTTACCTGTAACTAAATCATAAGTTCGAAATTCATAAATCATAATCTATCCTAAAAATATTTAATAACGAAAATTATATTATAAATTTTCTATGTAACCAAATTATAAATAAAAGAACCAAATTTTCGATAAGATTAGCGTTATGCTGAAATTTAAATCTAAAATATATTATGGTTGGATCATTGTGGTGGTTATGGGAATTATTTCTTTTGTTTCTATGGGATTACTTTCTTTGAATTTTGGTTTATTTATTAAGCCTATGGGAGATGATTTAGGTATAGGTAGAGCTACATTTGGGTTTGCACAATCTGCAATGATGATATCGGCAGCTGTTTCAGCGCCTTTCGTTGGGAAATTGATAGATCGTTATGGAACAAGATTATTATTACCTATTGCAGCCACAATTACTATTTTTTCGATTTTTATTCTTAGCAAATCCGAAAGTAGTATTCAAATAATTATAGTTTTTATAGTGATGGGATTTATGAATTTTAATAATCCCGGTAACATGTTTACTTCAATCCCTATACTAAAATGGTTTGTAAAGAATAGGGGTAAAGCATTATCTTTTGCATCTCTAGGTATTCCAATCGGAGCGATTGTCTTTATTCCTTTGTCTCAAATCTTAATAAATAATAATGGTTGGCAATTATCATTGGTGGTCCTTGGATCCATAGGATTATTAGTAATTATTCCAATCTCATTATTATTTCTTCGTCGCCAGCCTGAAGATATAGGATTACAACCTGATGGGAAAAATTTAGAAAGAACATCTAAAAATGAAGAGAATATAAAACCCGAAAAATCTATTACTTTAAGAGAATCTTATAAAACTTTTACTTATTGGCAATTAGTTATAATTTTTTCTTTGCATTATTTTGCTGTTGGAACTATAGCATTACATAGAATACCTGCTTTTATGGATAGAGGATTAGATCCTACTTTAGTTTCTATTTCTACTGCTTTTGATGCTGTTTGTGCTGGAGCTAGTTCTTTTATTATGGGGTTTCTTATATCTAAAATCAGTTCTAAGTGGATTGCTTCATTTAGCTTCTTTTGTTTATTTATTGCTAGTGTCATTACAATTTATGCATTTGATTTTTGGGTAATGTTTATTTCGATGTCTATATTCGGGGTAGGAATAGGGGGGGTAATATTCATACAAAATTATATTTGGGCTGAAAAATTTGGTAGAGAAAATGTAGGTACTATTAAAGGGTCTTCATTTTTTGTAATTATGTTGATTGGAGGTATTGGTGCTCCACTTTCTGGCTATATTAAAGATGTAACTGATTCTTATGTATTTATTTGGTGGATATCTGTTTTTATTTTGTTTATTTATTGCTAGTGTCATTACAATTTATGCATTTGATTTTTGGGTAATGTT
>CAZBHC010000015.1:0-47509 GCA_964491775.1 uncultured Dehalococcoidales bacterium
ATTTCTGCTCCAGGAGATATTAGGATAGAGCTAATTCATTCTACAGCATAAGTTATTCGTATTCTGATTTAATTGAGTTATATAAATTACTATAACGAGAATGTAATTCAGAATAATAATCTGATTTATTATGATCTGGCTCTATTTTATCTTTAACTGATATCCAGTTTGAGGCTACTTCATTAATAGAGTTGAAATATTCTTTTGAATAACAAGAAGCCAACATTGCAGCCCCTAATGATGCTCCTTCGGATTGTCCTATAAGCTTTATATTTAATTGTAAGGTATCAGCTATAATTTTCTGCCATTTCTTTGATTTAGCGCCCCCACAAACTAAAACAGCATTATTTATTTTATTTTTAGTAGATATTAGATTTAATGAATCTCTTAAAGCTAATGCTATTCATTGTTGTACAGAATAAGTTAAATCGGCACGAGATGTTTTTGCATTTAATCCTAAAAACACAACTCTAGCTTTTGGATTTGCATAAGGGGTTCTTTCTCCAGTGATATAAGGTAGAAATAAAATATCCTCTTTCTTTTTTGGATTGTCTGGAATTTCATTAATTAAATCTTGAATATTATTCACGTCAGAAATTTTACTCCACCAATCTAATGCTCCTCCAGCTGATAAAATTACACCCATTTTATACCATGTTTTCGGAGAAACATGTCTCATTAGATGTACTCTTAATAAAGGATCAAATTCAGGTTTTGTAGATGGAGCTACGACTGCTCCAGAAGTTCCAACAGTTAACATTAAGGACCCTTCATTTAGTACACCAGCACCAAGAGAAGCACATGCATTATCAGCGCCTCCTGCAACAATAGGTATCGTATTTTTTAGACCAGTTTGTTCTGCAACATCTTTTTTTAAATATCCAGAAATATCATTTGATGTAATAATTTTTGGGAATAAAGAGACATCTATGTCAAGAATGGAACTCATTGTAGATGACCATTTATTTTTATGAATATCGTATAGAAGTGTACCCGATGCATCAGTAGGTTCAGAAAATTTTTCTCCTGTAAGCTTAAATCTAATATAGTCTTTAGGCATCATCATATGTTTAATTTTTGAAAACAATTTGGGCTTATTGTTTTTTAGCCAGATTATTTTTGGTGCTGTGAAACCCTCTAAAGCTGGATTACCTGTGATTTTTCCAAGATTTTCTCCACTTCTTTCTTTTATAAAGTTACATTCCTCCGTAGTTCTTCCATCATTCCATAAAATTGCGTTATCAAGTGAGTTATCATTTTTATCTAAAATAACTAAAGAATGCATTTGCCCTGATAGACCAATAGATAAAAAGTTAATTTTTTGTGATTTCAGACTTTGAGAGATAGCTTTTAAGCTTTTTATTGTTGCTGCCCACCATTCCAAAGGATTCTGTTCGGTCCATCCTGGTTTTTGGATAATGATATTTAAATGTTCATTATGGGATGCTAAAATATTGCCTTGTAAATCAACTGCTAGAGCTTTAATGCCTGAGGTTCCAACATCTATTCCTATGAAAGCTAGTTTTGTCATACAGTTTATATATCACCTATGGACGGGGCAAAACCACTCCAATATGTTTCTTGATCTACTCTTGCATCAATGATAGTTGTTTTATCAGCTGTCATTGATTTTTTTAATGCATCATAAAATGATTCTGGAGTATTTACTTTTACACCATATAAACCAACAGCTTCTGCTATTTTTGAAAAATCTACAGGTACAAAATTTAATCCATGTGAATCAAAGCCTCTTGAATTCTGTCTAGCTTTCATGGTACCTAAAGCCATATCATTTATGATTACTATAGGCATAACTATATTATTCCTTGAAAAAACTTCCAATTCCCCTAACCTCATCAATGTACTTCCGTCAGCACCAATACCAATTTTTGGAGTATCAGGTTTGGCTAATCCATAACCAATTGAAGCAGGTATGGTTAATCCCATTGTTCTACCACCTGAAGATCCTAGATAAGAACCATATTTATTAACAGGTAAAAGATGTTCAAAAAATCTTATAAATGCACCTGTTTCAGTAATTATTGTGGTGTCTTCATTTTTTATATTTTTAATGCTTTCAATAATATCTTGAACAGTAAAAATTGCTTGTTCATCTCGCACAAAATGTCTTAGGACCTTTGTCTTAATTTCATTAATTTCATTTAGAGAAAAGCCATTAGATTGTTTGACTTGATCATTAAGAATTTTTAATATTGTTTTTAAATTTCCATTGATCCGAATTTCTGGATTTTTTGATGTTGAATTATATTCTTCTCTCGCAACTATTTCTATAGTAGGTTTATTAAATGACCAAGGTATATGGGTCATCATAGAATCTGCTCCAATTAGAATAATTAAATCAGATCTTTCTTCAATCTCACCTTCAATAGTTTCTAAATTATAGTTTCCTGTAAAAACACCCGCCCAACGAGGATGATTTTCAGGAATAATTCCTCGCGCATCCATATTTACAAGTACCGATCCACCAATCTTTTCTACAAAAAGAATTAATTCTTGAGTAGCTTTATCTCTTTCTACATCTGCACCTAGCAAAATTAAAGGACGTTTACTTAATGAAATACGATTAGATACCTTCGAAATTGTCAATTTGTCGATAAAAGTATTTTTGAGGTTATTTTTTTTGTAATCTGGTATTTCGCCACAATCATTATCTTGGTAATCACTAGTAATATTAATTACTGAAGCGCTTGGTCTGCCATCAATAGATGAAAGAATTGCAGATTTTAGTTGTTCTCTAGCTTTTGAAGGATTTATATTAGCTTGAAAAGAGGAAATTGATTCAAATAATTTAAAATGATCCATCACTTGAACTAAATCAATTTTTTGTTTTTCCGGACCTGCCTCACAGACACATAATAATGGTTTTCTTTCAAAATAAGTATTAGCTACACCTCCAGCTAAATTACCTGCCCCAACACCTTTTACAGTAAGAGCTAAACCAGGAGAATTTTTTTCATCACCGTAATATGCTGCTGCTATTGCAGCGGTAGATTCATGGGCAACATGTATAAAATTAACATCTACTTTTTTCCCTGATTCCATTGCATCCATTGGGAACCCGCTACCTGGAATGCCAAAAAAATGTTCAATTCCTCTTTCTTTAGCGTCAAAAAGTAATAGATCGGAAAACTTCATTGATTATCTAATCTAGGAATTTATATTTTATATCTGTTGTGATGTTAATAGAATCACCTATAGAAAGATGTACTGGACATTGAGATGCGTGATGATTCATAGCACGATCTATAGCTTCCTTTTTTTCATCATACAGATCTTTTTCAATAGTAAGATTATAAAAAATTTTAATGTTTTTGATTTTTAAAACATTATTTTTTTCATTGAAAACTTCACCTTTTACGTCTGCAATAAGATAACCTCTTCCAGTGGGAATTTCACGAACAGCAAGTGCTCGTCTAAATGTTCCAAGCATTCAGCCGCCTGTTGCAGCAATTATATAATCCAGTGTAGTTGGCATAGGATCTGTTATGTTTGAAGGGTCAGCTCCATAATGTTCGGCTATTTCACTGTGTACACCAAAAATTACTTCACTATTATTTGGGGGCAAAAAAGCATGCCTAACAGCACCTTTTTCAGGTTTGATTTTTATATTCGAGATATATACAGGCTTAGTTTCGTTCATATTAATTTATCCATGGCTGAACCCTTGGTTCGCCAATAACTTGTAGTAAGGCAGTAATATAACCATAACAGAATGCAAAAGCAGTTGCTTTAGGATCAGCACCAGAAATTTCCGGAACATGATCTGGCATTAGCATATATTTATAATTAATTTCTTTATATGTTTGTAATGCTTTCCACATATTAATACTCCCTTCATCTGGAAAAACTTCCATAAAGTCTAATTTTTTTCCTTTAATGTTTCGAAAATGGACATTAAATATTTTTTCTTTTTTCCCAAACCACCTGATAATATCAAATATTTCTTCTCCAGGATTATCTAACATTTCAGTTATAGTACCCTGACAGAAATTTAAACCATGATATGGGCTTTCATGTAATTGAACAAATTTTTTCAATCCATCTATTGTTCCTAATACTCGAGTTACACCTCTGAAGTTTGGTGGAGTAAATGGGTCATGAGGGTGGCATGCTAATCGTACTTTATATTCTTCTGCAACAGGAACTATTTTTTCAAGAAAATAATCTATTCTTTCCCAAAAAGTATCTTCATCGACTAGGCCAGCTATTCCGGGATCAGACATATTTTTTATTTTATTGAATCTTAATGTTGAGTTAAATGATCCTCCCCTTCCTTTTTCTTTTTCTGATCTTGGTATTCCGATTATGTTTAGGTTGTATTTAACTGAGGGAATTCCTGCTTCAGATACATTCTTAATTAAATTCTGAATAGATTCAATTTCTTTATCTCTTTCAGGGGATTTACCTAGCATAATATTTGGAGATTGCGAATTTTCTATAGGGGTAGAAGATAAGGGTAGTTGTACCATATCTAGAGTGATTCCATAAGAATTAATTTTTTCACGATGATTTATAAGTTTTTCCTTCGTCCAATCATGTGGATTTCCGTCAGGGTCAGCACAAATATTCATCACACCTAATTGTGACCATTGTTTTAAGTCTGTATCATTTCTTGCTGCCACTTGTGTTCCAAGATACATTGATCACCTCCTTTTTTTTATTCATATTCAAAGTTTATTTTACAGTCAAAGAACTTTTTTGTATTGCCTCGCACCATTGAGAATATAATGAATCTCTTTCAGAGGTTTTCATTTTAGGATCATAAATATTTTCTGATCTTACAATTGGTTTTATTTCATCTATAGAATTCCAGATTCCTATTTTTAATCCAGCTAAGAAAGCTACTCCAAGGGCGGTTGTTTCAGGAACTTTTGCCACTTTAACTTGCCTATCCAAAATATCAGCTTGGAATTGCATTAGAAAAGAATTCTTTGTTTGTCCCCCATCAACTTTTATAGGAAGTTTTGAATTTGAACTAGTTATTGATGCTTCAACAACATCTTTGACTTGAAAAGCAGTTGATTCTAATGCGGCTCTAATTATGTGGTATTTATTTGTTGTTCGTTTAATTCCTGAAATAATTCCTTTAGCATCTGTTTTCCAATGAGGAGAGCCTAAACCATTAAATGCAGGAACAAAATATAATCCACCATTATCTTTTGTGTATTCCGAAATTGTGTTTGTATCAGAAAGATTCTTAATTAATCCTATTCCATCTCTAATCCACTGTACTGCAGAACCAGTAGAAAAAACTGAACCTTCTGTAGCGTAAAAAGTTTTTTGTTTTAATTGAAATCCAATAGTATTAAGTAATTTAGTGTTCTTCAATTTAGACGGATCATTTCCTTCATTAGTTAAAATAAAAGCGCCTGTTCCATATGTACACTTTGTCGTTCCTTTTTCGAAACAAGCATGACCAAACATTGATGCATGTTGATCACCAGCGATACCTGTAATAGGTATTTCATAACCGAAAATTTTTGGATCAGTAAATCCAAAATTATATGAAGATGGTAAAATCTTAGGTAGTATTTCCATAGGAATATTGAAAATTCGTAGTATTTCTTTATCCCATTCAAGATTATAGATATTTAGTAACATCGTTCTTGAAGCATTAGTCAAATCTGTTACATGCAATTTTTTTTTTGTAAGATTATAAATTATCCACGAATCAACAGTTCCAAAACATAAATCCCCATTTTCAGCTTTTATTTGTCCATCTGGTATAGAATCAAGGATCCAACGAATTTTTGTAGCACTAAAATAAGGGTTAATATTCAGACCTGTTGATTTTTTTATTATTGAATTAAAATCTTTTGATTCTAAATAAGTACAATATTCTGATGTTCTAATATCTTCCCAGCCAATAGCATTACTTACAGGGAGACCTGTTTTTTTATCCCATATTAAAGTAGTTTCTCTTTGATTGGTTATACCTATGGTGTCGATTTTATCTTTAGTTTGCGAGATAACAGATTTTGCAGTTTGAATAGTTTGTTGAATAATTTCTTTGGGATTATGCTCTACCCATCCATCTTTTGGGAATAGTAGATTTAGTTCTTTTTGGGAAGACTTAATTATATTTCCATTTTCATTGAAAATAATGGCTCTTGTTGAGGTAGTTCCTTGATCTATAGAGAGAATTGTATGTTTCATTTCCGTAAATTTATTTTTAAAATATAATTTGATTATGTTTACAAATGAAGAAATATTAATAGCTATAATACGAATTACTGGTTCTCTTTTTACTTTAAAATGGGCATTTATTGGTTCTATTTTTGCTGTTTTTATTGATTTGTCTGATCTTTTTTGGCAAGACTTCTTGGATATGGGAGGAATAAGGAATTATCAAGCATTCGATAAAATTCTTGATGTATTTTATATGTCAATTTTTTTATTTATAGCTATTAGATGGAAAAATATTCTATCAAAAATAGCTATTTTTCTTTTTTTATTTAGGTTATTCGGACTTTTAATATTTGAAATTACTCAGGATAGAATATTTCTATTATTATTTCCTAATATTTTTGAATTTTGGTTTATTTTAGTAACAGGGTTGAAGCTTTTCATGAAAGAAAAAACAATTTTAAAACCTAGAATAATAATAATTTCTCTATTTATTTCTGGTGTATTAAAAATTTTTCATGAATGGGTTTTACACGGTATTAAATTTTTTGATCAATGGGGGTTTTTTGAGTTTATGAATATGTTATTTGATATTTTTTATTAAAATTTACCATACAGATGAATAACCATCTTTTCGTAGATCAGAACTCGCAAAAAGAGTTTTTTCTTTTCCGTAAATCTGTATGGCTCCAGCACATCCCGCCCCTCCAAAACCTCCAGAAGAGACGGTTTTATGTCCTTTATTTCTCATATTCTCAAATGTCTCTTTAGAGATTCTATTTTCTATCTCCAAAAAATTTTCTTCTTTATGAGGGTAAGCTGAATTTGTTTTTCCTTGATAATGTGTCCATCTCGGTCCTTCAATTGCTTCTGCTACATTGAGCTCATAATCATAAATTGAAGTGATGATTTGTAAATTAGTTTGTACTTGTGTATCTGCACCAGGGGTACCACAAACTAATTCAACTATACCTCCCTTTTCGATTTTATTTGAAAAAACCATAACGGGGTTCATTGTATGCCTGACTCTCTGTCCAGGATTCAAAAAATCTATATGCTCTGGATCTAAGTGCCAATAAGTCATCCGGTTATTCATTAAAATTCCTGTGTCTCCTGCTATTATTCCTGAACCATATGCAGTTTGAATACTTTGAAGTCCACTTATTGAATTTCCCCACTGATCTACAATACAATAATGTGTAGTATCTCCTCCAGGTAAATGTAATCTTTTGTTGAATCTATATTTTTTGTTTTTTTCTGGATGTCTTTTCATATAATTCCATGAGTCTCCCTCTTTAGGCTTTTCTATGGCTTTTTCCAATGAAATTAAATATGATCTTTCTTTTGAATATTTTTTTGATAATAATCCTTCTATAGGAACATCAATAAATTCAGGGTCAGCTAAAAATGCTTCTCTATCTGCAAAAGAAAGTTTTTTTGCTTCTACCATTAGATGTAGGCTTTCAGGAGATAGATAATTATAAGATTGAAGGTCGAAATTTTCTAAAATATTTAATTCCTGTAACAGAACATGACCACTAGAATTTGGAGGCGCCTCATAAACTTCTTTTCCTCTATAATTTGTTGATATAGGTTTTTGCCATATCATAGTATGTTTTGATAAATCATTAAGTGATAGTAATCCGCCTGTATCTTCACTAAATTGAACTATCTTTTTTGCTGTTTCACCTAAATAAAATTCATCTCTTCCTCCGTCAATTATTCTTTGATATGTTTTTGCAAGATTTAAATTTCTTCTCTTTTCTCCTGCCTTAAGCCATTTTCCATTTGGTGCGAATACTTCTGAAGAAGTAGGAAATTCAATTAAAGCTTTAATTTTTTTTATATCTTCTGCTTGAAAATGAGTTGTTGGAACACCTTCTTCGCAAAGTTCAATAGCAGGATCAATACATTCTCTCAGTGATAATGTTCCATGTTTTTCATGAGTTTTTAATAATGCATCTAAAATGCCAGGTGTTGATGTGCTTTTCATTCCAAAATAAGGAATACCATTAGAATATTTTGTTACTGTTGCAGCATATGGAGCAGCGCCAGTGCCATTTGCTACTTCGATAGAATTCTTCTTGTTCATATGTATCATTACGAACCCGTCACCCCCTATACTTGATCCTGATGGTTCAGCTACACCTAGAGAGAAAGCGACAGAAATCATAGCATCTACAGCATTTCCGCCTCTATTTAAAGTTTTCATTCCTGCTTGTGCTGCTAAAGGATGGTTGGCAACAACAGCACCCTTCGAACCTATATGCGGAGGTCTATAGGTTATTCCATTATTCCCATGCGGGCTATCCGTGTAATTCATATAATTTCCTTAGTAACACTAAATTTTTAAAAGATTAACTCCATTAGGAAAATAACTCAATAATTTTTTATATTCATCATTTAATTCTTGATCTGGAGGAATCCATTCACTTAAGAATTTAACTTCTATAATTCCAGCTTGTAACATTTCTTTTGCACACCCAAAGCAGGGCATAATAGTTGTATATAAAATTGAATCTTCTGTACTTATTCCAAATCTAGCAGCAGATAAAAGAGCATTTTGTTCAGCATGAACGCAGATACATAAATCATATGATGTTCCTGAAGGAAATTTTTTTCTGTTTGAACACCTATTACACCCTCCTTCATCACAATTTTTAATATTGTGAGGTGTACCGTTATATCCAGTAGAAATAATATGCCCTTCTTTTGATATTACAGCCCCAACCTTATTGCCTTTACAGTTTGCTCGAGATCTTACAGTAATTGCAATTTTCATCATATATTCATCTATGTTTGGACGCATAATTCTCTAAATTTCACTAAATAAAAAGAAGATATTCGAGTTTTCGAGCTAATCTTATTGTTATCTTAATAGTTACAGTTAAATTTTTTAATATTATCAACATAATAATTACTTAAATAAAATGGAATCTTTTCAAATTAATCAATTACCAGATGAAAAAGGTAGATATGGCGATTATGGCGGTCAGTTTGTTCCAGAAACTCTGATGGCAGCATTAGCTGAACTTACCGAAGCTTTTGAAAGCATTATTAATGACCAAAAATTTCATAAAGAATTTAATTCACTTCTACATGACTATGTAGGTAGGCCTTCCCCTATTTATTATGCCAAAAATTTATCAAATATATTAGGTGCTCAAATATATATAAAAAGAGAAGATTTAAATCATACTGGGGCTCATAAAATTAATAATGCTGTAGGGCAGGCTTTACTAGCTAAAAAATTAGGTAAAAACAGAATCATAGCTGAGACAGGCGCTGGACAGCATGGAGTTGCTACCGCCACAGTATGTGCGCAGATGGGATTGGAATGCATAGTTTATATGGGAGAAGAAGACATTAAACGACAGGCACCAAATGTTTATAGAATGCGTGAACTTGGATCTGAAATAATTTCTGTAACTTCAGGAACAGCGACATTAAAAGATGCAATAAATGAAGCAATAAGAGATTGGGTAACAAATGTTCAAAATACTCATTATTTAATTGGTAGTGCTGTTGGACCACATCCATATCCTAAAATTGTTAGAGAATTTCAATCTGTAATTGGAAAAGAATCTAGGCAGCAAATGTTGGATAAAATAGGATGCTTGCCTGATTATGTAGTAGCTTGTGTTGGGGGAGGGTCAAATGCGATAGGAATTTTTTCTGGCTTCCTAAATGATAAAAATGTAAATCTTATAGGTGTGGAAGCTGCAGGGGAAGGTTTAGATAGCAAACATGCTGCGACAATGTCAAAAGGTAAGCCTGGAGTTTTACATGGTTCAATGAGCTATTTACTTCAGGATGAAAATGGTCAAATTGAGGAAGCTCATTCTATTTCTGCAGGTCTTGATTATCCCGGCGTAGGTCCTGAACATAGCTACCTTAAGGATATTGAGAAAGCACAATATGTTTCTGCTACAGATAATGAAGCTTTATCAGGTTTTAAACTTTTATCCAGATTAGAAGGTATTATTCCTGCTTTAGAACCTGCCCATGCAATAGGTTATATGGAATCATGGGTACCTACTTTGTCGAAAAATAACGTAGTGCTTTTATTACTAAGTGGTAGAGGTGATAAAGATCTTGAAACTGTAGCAAATGCATTTGAAGAGAAGATTTAGGTGTGAACAAATGCAAGAAAAAATCGGCCCATTAAATGGGATAAGAATTCTAGAATTCGGGAGTTTTATAGCAGGTCCTTTTGCAGGACAGATACTTGCAGATATGGGTGCAGATGTTGTTAAAATTGAACCTCCTTCTGGAGATCCATGGAGAAATGCAAGCAGAATAATGGAAAATGAAGGTAGAGGATTCATTACATTAAATAGGGGAACCCGAAGCTTATGTATAGATTTAAAAAAATCAAAATCAAAGGAAATTTTAAGTCAATTGATAAAAACTTCTGATGCTGTAATTTCAAATAATAGATCCGATACTTCTAAAAAACTTTCTATCGATTACAAAAGTATTTCTAAACAAAATCCTTCCATTATTTATGTAGAAATAACAGGTTATGGACCTAAAGGACCTCGTTCTAAAGATCCTGGATTCGATTTAATTATGCAAGGTTATACTGGAGCTGTAGCAACTGAAGGAAAATTATTTAACGGCCAACCTGAAGTAATTACATCCTCATCATACATCGATTTCGCTACAGCATATGCTGCAGCATCTGGAGTAATGGCTGGAATTATACGAAGATATAAAACTGGAAAGGGAGGTAATATTTCAACTAGTCTATTATCAAATGCATTGGCTATGCAATCTTTACATTTAGTAGAAGTTGAAGAATATCCAACACCACAATTTAAGTGGACATTTGAAGAAAAACCCGTTTTAGAATCTTCAGGAGCTTCTTTTGAGGACATAATGAGTAGTTATAAAGAGAAAACTAGACACCCTTTATATCATTGTTATTACAGGGCATATATGACTAAAGATGGAGGAATAAATTTAGGCACTCTTGCAGATCACGCAAAAGAAAGATTAATAGATTATATGGGAATAAATGATCCTAGGATTAGAGATAAAAATTACAATTTTGAATCTGATGAAGCAAAAAAAACATCTGAAATTATGATAAAAAAATTTGAATTGTTTTTCAAAAGTAAAACTACAAAAGATTTAATACAAAATCTTAGAGAAAGAGATATCCCTTGTGAACCAATCAAATTTATAAAAGAACTTTTAGGTGATCAACAAGCTTTAGATAATAATTATATTATTGATTTAAAACATTCTAATGGATTTAGATATAAATCTGCTGGACCTGTATTACAATTTACAGAAGATGATGATTCAAATTTTATTTCCTCTCCTTCACTAGGAGAACATACGGAAGAAATTTTATCTGAAATAGGTTTCACCAAAGAAAAGATAAAGAAATTCAAAGATTTAGAGATAATTAAATAAAATAATGAATATACCAGTGATAATAAATAAAGATATATTGAATGAAATATATTATTTAGCCAGAAATGGATTTCCTAATGAAATATGTGGATGGTTAAGAGGAGATCCAACTAATGGGAATATTACAAGTATTAGACCTGCAATTAATATTTATGATAAAAAAAATCATCCTGTAGTTAATGATCGAACGGCAGAAACAGCATATGTAATTTCGCCCGAAGATGTTTTAGAGCTTAATAATGAACTTGATAAAACTTTTCCTCCATTAGTTATTTATCATTCACATCCTAATGGGAAAGCATATTTTTCTGAAACTGATCGTGTTGTAGCAACTGATCCTTGGGGGGAAGGTCCAAATTATCCTGTTCAACAACTTGTTATAGGTGTAAACAAAGAAGAAATCGTGGAATCCAAACTTTTCTCTTGGAACAGTAAACAAAAAGATTTTATTGAAATATCTAAATATAAAGGTGCAAGAATATAGATTTTATCTTTCTGTAACAGTTCCGCCATTTATATTAATTGATTGACCAGTAATGTAAGATGCGCGATCACTGCTTAAAAATCCTATTAATTCAGCTATTTCAGTATCCTCTGCTACTCTTCCAAGGGGTATTCGATCAATTCTTTCTGTCCATTTTTCTTTTCTACCCATTGGATCCATACGAGCTGTTTCTGTAAGTCCAGGACAAACTGAATTGACGGTGATTTTTTTTGAAGCTAGTTCTTTTGATAAAGCTTGAGTAAATCCATCTATAGCAAAATTTGAGGCATTATATGCAGCCATATTAGGAGAACCTGTTTTTCCTGCACTAGAAGATAAATTTATAATTTTCCCTCCTTCTCCTTGTTTGATCATTTGTATAGAGGCGGCTTTACTGCAGAGAAAAGTTCCTATCACTTTTATCATTAGAACTTTTTCAAAAACTTTTTGATCAAGTTCTATTACAGGGACTCTGTCTTTACCATAAGGAGCTGCAGCATTATTTACCAAAATATCTATCCTGCCAAATTTTTTAATTGTTTTTGAAATCAAATTATTCACAGAATTAATTTCAGTTACATCTGTAATTATAGGTAAAGATGTTCTTCCGTAATTTTCGACTTCTTTGGCAGTAGAATAAATATCATTCCAATTAACTTTTTTTTCATCTTCCGGAAAAGTTTTTGGGTCCCTCCCTGTTCCAGTGATTACAACATCTGCCCCCATTCTTGCGAGAGTATTTGCGCTTGCTCTTCCAATTCCTCTCATTCTGCCAGCCCCTGTAACTATAGCAACCTTTCCTTCTAATTCTAATTTTTTCATTTTCAAACCTGATAAATTTATGTTAATTTGATTGTATTATAGATCAATCTGTTGTTTATAATTTACAAAAAGCTTACAAAAAAGAAATAAGAATTAATGTCTCTATTAAAGAACTCTTTTCCAATACACGGAATTTACAAAGAACAAGATGTTATGATTCCAATGAGAGATGGAGTTAAATTGGCTACAGATATTTATCGTCCTTCAAATGGAAAAGGTGATCCGGTTGATTTTAAAGTGCCAGCTATTTTAGTTAGAACTTCTTATGATAAAACATCTAACGAATGGGATGATGTTTGGCCTTTTTATACAAGAAGAGGTTATGCAGTAGTTATTCAAGATTTGCGTAGTAGATTTAGATCTGAAGGAAATGGAGAATATTATCATACGATTAATCCATGGGAAGGAAAAGATGGTTTTGATACTGTTGAATGGTTAGCTAAGCAAGATTGGTGTAATGGAAAAATAGGTACTATGGGATCATCTCATCGTGCTATTACACAAACTCAACTTGCATTAGAAAGACCTCCTCATTTATCTGCAATGTGGATTGAGGCAGGACCCACAAATATTTTTTTACATGAAGCACGTGAAGGTGGAGCTATGAGTTTTCAAATGTTTTCTGCTCTACATTTACATGCATTAGATTCGCATGAAACAAAATATGATAAAGGAAAAGCTAAAATTATAATTGATGCAATGCGAGATATGAGGTCATGGATAAAAAAATTTCCTTTAAAACCTGGAGAAACGGCTTTGAAAGTTACTCCATATTTAGAAAAAACTGCCTTTGATTATTACTATAGAGGAATGTATGACGAATGGTGGGATCAGGAAGCTTCTAACCAGTACTCTAGGATGGATAATCATGCAGATGTTCCTATCACTTTAGCTTGTGGATTTTATGATAATTTTATAGGTGCAACGTTAGATTATTATTTAAAAATTAAGGATAAAAACAAATCTCCAGTAAATTTAATTTTAGGTCCATGGTGACACGGAGGGATGAGAGCGTCGTCGGCGCTTCAAGGTGATTGTGATACCGGAAAAGAAGGTGTTTGGTCAAATGATTTTTACAATCCGGCCAGACTAGCCTTTTTTGATAGATGGTTAAAAAAACAACCCAGACTTGATGAAATCGAACCTGTTAGTGTTTTTGTAATGGGTACAGGTATAGGTGGATTAACTGATACAGGCAATTTAAACCATGGTGGTAAATGGAGATATGCTAATGATTGGCCTATTGGTCCAATTAGGCAGAAAAAATTATATTTTAATTCTGATGGAATTTTTGATGATGAAATCCATAAAAATTCTATAGATAAATTAAGTTATACGTTTGACCCAAATGATCCTGTTCCCACCATTGGCGGACCTATTGTTGGTATGTTTGAAATATTAAAACCAAATGAAGGTGGCCCAAGTTTAGATTTTGTTCCTGAACATTTAGATCAATGGTCTTTCCTGAAAAATTATATACGTGAAGTGCTTCCTGCAGGAGGGTTTCATCAAAAAGAATCAAATCAATCTTTTTTGTCTTCCAAATCAGATAAATTACTTAAGGATAGAAAAGATGTTGTGACATTTGAAACTAAACCTTTAAGTGAAAAAATAGAAATTATTGGTGTAATCAAAATTGAATTATATGTTGCTTCGGAGGCTTTAGATACAGATTTCACTTTTAAACTTATTGATGTCTATCCCCCTTTTGAAAATTATACAGAAGGATATCATTTGAATTTAACAGATACTATTTTTCGTATGAGGTATAGATATGGGTATGATAAGGAAGAGATGATGAAAAAAAATGAGATTTACAAAATTAATTTAGATTTATGGCCTGTTGCTAATGTTTTTAAGAAAGGTCATAAACTTAGGATTGATATATCTAGTTCAAATTTTCCTAGATTCGATATAAATCCAAATACCGGAGAACCGGTGGGTAGACATACTAAAATGTTATCTACAAAAAATTCTATTTTTATGTCTAAAATCTACCCTTCTAATATCAACGTCCCTATTTTAAATAATTGAAGATGCAAACAATAAATGCTATCAAATTTGAAGTTATTAGAAATGCACTTATTCAGGCAACAGAAGAAATGGCCATTACATTACGGAGGAGTGCATATTCAACGAATGTAAAAACCAGGCAAGATTTTTCTTGTGCATTTTTTGATAGTAAATTGAGATGTGTTTCTCAAGCTTTTACACAGCCTGTCCATTTAGGATCCTTTATTAAACATGTCCCTGAGATTGTTAATAAATATGGAGAAGAAAATATTTTAGAAGGAGATATGATTCTTTCTAATGATCCTTATGGAGGAGGAGTACATCTGAATGATATTTCATTAATTGCACCTGTTTTTTTTAATCGAAATTTAGTTGGATATGTTGCATGTTTAGCACATCATGTAGATGTAGGTGGAGGTGCACCTGCTTCAGTTGGCGCGTTCAAAGAAATTTTTCAAGAAGGTGTGATAATTCCACGAGTGAAATTAGTAAAAAAAGGAAAAATAGACAAAGATATTTTCAATCTTATTTTAGAGCAAATTAGATCGAAGCATGAAACTTCTGGGGATATTAGAGCTCAAATTGGATCTAATATAACCGGAGAAAAAAGAATACTTGAAATATTACATAAATACGGTTTAGATGAATTCAATTTATATATAGATGAAATTATTGATTACACAGAACGCAGGACTAAAAATGAATTATCTAAATTACCTAGAGGAAAATATTTTGCTGAAGGTTTTGTTGATAATGATGGTTTTACGGAAGATACAGTTGTTTTAAAAGTTCAAATAGTAATAGATAAAAATGGAATATCTTTCAATACATCAGGGTCAGATTTACAAAGGCAAGCTCCTGTAAATTCTACATTTGCACAAACTTTTTCTGCTTGTGCTTATGCTCTTAGATGCTTAATGGATAAAGATTTGCCAGTTAATCATGGTTTTTACAAGCATGTAAATGTTTTTGCTCCTGAAGGTACTGTTACTAATTGCGTTCATCCTGCACCAGTTGTAGGGGGATGGGAGACACATGTAAGACTTAATGATTTAATCTTTTTGGCATTATCTAAATCTATGTCAGATTTAGTTTGTGCAGGAACCAAATCTATGCAATGCCATTCTGGATTTGGAGGAATTAATGAACAAACGGGTCATTATTATTGTTTTCTTGAAACTTTAGCAGGAGGTTATGGAGCAAGATCTTCATCAGATGGCCCAGATGCAGTACAAGCACACGGTCAAAATACTGAAAATGCGCCAATCGAAGAAACAGAAAGTAATTATCCTGTTCAAATAACAAAATATGAACTAATACCAAATTCAGAAGGGGCAGGAAAGTTTAGAGGCGGTTTGGGCCTTCGAAGAGATTATATGTTTACAGAAGAAACTACTTTTACTATTTTAGCTGATAGAGATAAACAAGGTCCTCATGGTTTATTTGGAGGAAAAAAAGGAAGTATTTCTGTATATGCTTTAAAAAGGAAGAATAATAAAAAAGAAATCTATCTATCTTCAAAAAAGACCATTCAATTATATTCTGGAGATGTAATAAGTTATCGAACTTCAGGAGGTGGAGGTTTTGGGAGTCCATTTAAAAGAGATCCCATGAAAGTATTATCTGATTATTTACAACAAAAAATTTCTTATGAAAGAGCTCAAAAAGTTTATGGTGTAAAAATAGATAAAAAACAAAAAATTGTAAATTATAAAAAAACAAACAAATTAAGAAATTTAGGGCTAAATTAAATTTGAACTCATCAAGATTAAAAAAAATTAACAGTTATAGAATTGGAGTAGATATTGGTGGTACATTTACTGATGCTATATTAATTAATTCTAATACTGGTGAAATTTTTACTTCAAAAGTTCTGACTACACCATCAGATCCATCTATTGGATTTATAAGTGCAGTTGAAAAGATTTTGAATTTAAAAAAAATTCAGCCTGAGTTTTTGGAATATGTTGTTCATGCTACAACAGTTGCTACGAATGCAATAATTGAGGGAAAAATAGCTAAAACTGCCTTTATCACTACAGAAGGCTTCAGAGATATGCTTGAAATAGCCCGACAAATAAGGCCATCTCTTTATGATTTGCAATTTAAAAAACCTAAACCTTTGATACCAAGGCAATTATGTTTCGAAGTTACAGAAAGGATGAATTCAAAAGGTGAAATAATTAAACCTATAGATAAGAAATCAATGGACAAAATCATTGATTTACTTATTGAAAATAAAGTAGACGCTGTAGCTATTTGTTTACTTCATTCATATAGAAATCCGGAACATGAAATTCAACTGAAGAGAGCTATTCAACAAAGAATACCAAAGTTAATGATTTCTACTTCATCTGAAGTCGTACCAGAATTTAGGGAGTATCTAAGAGCTTCAACTACAGTAATCAATTCATCTATTTCTCCAATAATAAATAAATATATTACTTCAATTAGTAAAAAGTTATCTAAATATAAAATTAATGCTGAACTTTTAGTTATGCAATCTAACGGAGGAGTTTACACTGCAGATGCTGCAATTGCATCACCTGTTCATATGGTAGAGTCTGGACCTGCCGCAGGAGTTGTTGCTTCTTCAGTTTTAGGAAAATCTTTAGGATATGAAAATATTATTTCTTTTGATATGGGAGGTACAACTGCTAAAGCTGCATTAATTAGAGATGGTAAACCTAGTGTGACAAAAGATTATAGTGTTGGAAATTTTGCTCAAACTGGAACAGGAGCATTTGGAGGTTCTTCAGGATATCCTATAAGGACTCCAGTTATAGATTTGGTTGAGATAGGTGCTGGTGGTGGTTCTATTGCTTGGATTGATTCTGGTGGGGCGTTACGTGTTGGACCACAATCATCAGGTGCGGATCCTGGCCCCGCTTGTTATGGATTAGGAGGTACACAACCTACAATTACAGATGCAAATTTAATTCTTGGTAAACTTGATCCGAATTATTTTGCAGATGGTGAAATAGTTTTAGATATTGATTTAGCCGAAAAATCAATCTTTGATAATTGCGCTAAACAATTAGGTCTTTCAGTTCTAGAAGTAGCTAATGCAATAGTTGAGATAGCGAATAATGCAATGGTAAATGCACTTAGACTTGTTTCAGTTCAAAAAGGACATGATCCTCGGGAATTTATCATGGTGGGTTTTGGGGGAGCAGGGCCAGCTCATGTAGCTAATTTAGCAGAAGAAGTAGGTATACAGAAGGTGCTTATACCTAAAGGGCCAGGGACTGCTTCTGCTTTAGGTCTTTTAGTTACTGACGTTAGAATGGATTTATCAAAAACTTTAATGGTTCGTACAGACACAATGGATTTAAGCGAAATAAAGGAAGGATTTGATTTGCTTGAAGTAGAAGGGAAGCGCTTGCATTCATATAAAGATAAAGCTAAGCAAAAACCTAATATATTTTTTGAAAGATTTTTAGAAATGAGATATTGGGGACAGAGCTTTGAATTAAGTATTGAAGCACCAGACAAAATAATAGATCAAAATTGGTTAACAGAATTACTAGAATCTTTTCATTTAGCTCATGAATCATCTTATGGTTTTAGAGTAGATAAAGATCCAGTTGAGATAGTAAATTTACGATTAACTGCAGTTAGGAAAATTTCTATCCCAAAAACTGAAAAATTAAAAAACAACAACAAAAAGAGATCTACTGTAATTAAAGGTGAGAGGACCGTTTATTTTAGTGATGAACATAAAAAAATTTCCACTAAGATATATGATAGATCTAAATTTTCAAGTGGTTTATTGTTTAGTGGACCAGCAATAATTGAAGAGCCGGACTCTACAAGTATAATTCCACCAAATTGGCAGGTGGAAGTAGATCTTTATGGAAATTTAATTTTACAAAAGAAGTAATTTTTCAGTTTGGTCTTTCACCTAATATAACATCAGATTCTAGAAGATAATTTCTATCTCTAAGAAAAGTAATTTTAATTTTATTTCCTGCTTGATGAGTTCTTAAGAACTCTGTTAAGTTTGCACCATTCTGTATTTTAGAGTCATTTATGCTTATTATAATATCGTCAATTCTTAGACCAGCAATTTCAGCTGGAGACCCTGGATTAATATATGTTATCCATAAATGATTTGTTGGTAGATCAAATAGAAATGCTAATGCTGGGGTTATTTCATCAAAACTAATACCTAGATAGCCTGGTGGTGGAGGATCACCTAGTGCTATTAATTTATTTGCAGAATCTAAAGAATCATTAATATTAATAGCAAAACCAATTCCATCGCTTCCAGTTCTTATTGTATTTATACCAATAACTTCTCCATTATTATTAACTAATGGTCCTCCTGAATTACCACTATTTATAGCTGCATCTGTTTGAATTAAACCAGTCATATCATTTTCTACTCCATCGCTAATAGTTCTATTTAAAGCACTGATTATACCTTTACTTACCGATGGTCCTCCCTCCAAACCTAATGCATGCCCAATAGCAATAACGTCTTCTCCAACTCTTAAATTTTTAGAATTACCAAATTTTGCAGGATTTAGTTTTATATTTTTATTATCAACCTTAATTATTGCTAAATCTAATATAGAATCTTCTCTAAATTTACTACCTTTTAATGTTTTACCATTACTGAATGCTACAGTAATTTCTTCAGCATGTTTTATTACATGTTTATTAGTTAAAATATGCCCTTCTGAATCAAGAATCAGACCAGTTGCTACCCCTGTTTCTGATTTTCCATATGTCGCAATTTCTACTACGGAAGGGGCAATTAAATCTACAATTTCCGGAATAGTTATTACCTTTCTTATAAGAGTAGAATTTTCTTCTTCCATAATTTGTTCCATAGTATTATTTTTATTTGCATTTTCATCTGAACATGAAACAATTGAAAAGATTACGAACAAAAGAGTTATAAATATAGTTGGATTATTAATAGTCACAAAAGTATTTTCTCAAAGAATTTTTAAACTAATTTTACAATTTTATGATCATAGATGCTTTAAAATTAATAACACTTAGAATATTTGCTCATAAATCTATGCTTTTTGCAGTAATACTTGGTGTTATGTTATCTTCAACAATCACTTCAACTTCTGTTGTATTTTTCGATTCATTAAGAAATTTATCTTTACAAAATCAATTAGGAAATCTAGATCAATCAAAAGTAGATTTACTAATTGAAGTCAAAGCTAAGAAAACAGATTATAAAACTTTTGAATCTATACTGGATATAGTTGATAGTACACAAAAGAAATTTGAAGGATTTATTACTGGTAGTTACATAGGTATTAAAACCTGGACATTTTTTGTAGATGACCAAAATATTACATCAAAAAATGTTTGTGATAATAATTTAAATAATGATTATAGTTGTTTAAGAGCTAATTTTATTTTAATTCCAGATTCGATAAATTCGATAGAAATTATCGATGGTTCAATTCCTAAGATTTATAAAAATTCCTATAACGAAAATTCAGCCATAGAAGTTTTAATTGATAAATCAATATCTGAAAAATTAAATTTAAATGTTGGAGATAATTATTTTTTAAAGCCTCATTGGTTAGATAATGAAGAAAAATTAAATATTACAATTTCCGGAATATATAATAGAAACCCAAATAGTGATAATATCTGGTACATTTTTGATACTGCTTTTTCAAATAAGTCACCTAATTTAATTTTTGCTAATTTTTTAGTCCCAG
The DNA here is from genome assembly GCA_964491775.1 of uncultured Dehalococcoidales bacterium. GTDB lineage: Bacteria > Chloroflexota > Dehalococcoidia > Lucifugimonadales > Lucifugimonadaceae. The sequence goes on from CAZBHC010000015.1 coordinate 20,587, forward strand.
AAGAGACTATTTTGAATGGTATTTCTAGTCTTTATCCAGAAATTGGAACTGAATATGCTTGGCTTCTGGATATTGATCCTAAAAAAATCAATGCTAATGATTCACAATTGGTGCAAAATCAAATAGAAATCATGAAGCTGGAAATGAAAACGTTTGTTGATGGTTTTATTTTAAGGACTGACCTAGAGACAGTTTTAGAAAAATTTGATGAAGATTTATATTTCAGTAGATTGCCAATGATAATTGTTATTTCGTTAATTGTTCTGGTTGTTTTTTATTACACAATGGTTCTAAGTGGTTTATTAGTTGATTCTCAAAAATCTGAAATTATGTTGTTAAGAATAAGGGGTTCTACATCTATACAAATTCTATCGGTTTTTATATTGGAAGCTATTTTTTTTATTTTTATTTCTGTAATCGTGGGCCCTTTTTTATCTTTAGTAACAGTTTCCTTAACCGGGTTAATTTATTCCGATTTAAACAATGGAATGATTTTACCGGTTAGTCTTAATTATACGGTATTTATAATGGGATTAATTGGAGGCTTGCTCAGTTTTATTCCCATGATAATTCCTTCATATATTGCGACTAAAAATGCTGTTATTTCATCTAGATTTAATAAATCAAGACCTATAACTCAAAGTTTTCTAAATAAATATTATTTAGATGTAGGTTTATTGATTTTAGTGATTTTTATTTTTTGGATATTATCTAGAGAAGGGTCTTTTTTGGCAGTTGATCTTTTTGGTGAACAAAATGTCAGTAATTTATTACTTTTTTTTCCTGCATTTTTTATGGTCTCTATTGGGATAATATTATTGAGGGTTTTCCCTCTTTTTATTAGTTTTATTGTATATATATTGTCATTGAAATTTATATCAGATTTAGTCCCATCAGTTTTAATTATTGCCTTATGGCAAATGGCTCGAAATCCTTCACACTATTCTAAACTGTCATTCTTAATTGTATTAACCGCAGGGGTAGGTGTTTTTGCATCAACTTTTAGTGCGTCTCTAATTAGATCTTTTGAAGATAAAGTTAATTATGAAACAGGAACTGATATTAGAGTTAAATCTATAGGTAATTGGGGTGATAAAAGTTATTCATTAGAAAATATTTTCTCTAAAAATATTAATCCAGAAAATATTATGACTTTATATAGAAAAAGAGGCCTTACAACTGAAACTTATGGAACTCAATTAGTAAGAATTTTAGGAATTGATACCCAAAAGTTCTCAAATATTGGATGGAACAGAAATGATCTAAATATAAATAATAATGCAATTTCTAATCTGAAACCTGAGTTTTTTGAAAAAGGTATCCTGCTACCAGAAAACAGTGAATATTTAGGTATTAAATTAAGGCCGGGATCTATTCCTTTAGACACTTTAATATCTGTCAGATTGTCAGATAAAAATGATCGTTATTTCAGTGTTTTTTTTGATTTACAATTAGAAAGAGATCGTGCATCAAATAATTTAATTAAATCTTATGAAGAAAAAACCAATACTTCAAATAATGAATTTATTTTTTTAGAAAAAAAATTAGGGAATATAAATTTTGAATCACCATATAGATTTCACTCATTTGGTGTTATATCTCCTAGAAGAGATCTATCAACTGGATATTTGGATTTAGACTCTATTTTTGCTTCAACCAAGGATAGACAAATTGAAGTCATAGATGAATTTAACGACTTAAATAATTGGCGATTAATCCAAACAGCAAAAAATTCTGTTGGTGATAGCCTAACATCTTTTAGTTCGGGTATATCAAGATTTAGATGGACATCAGGTAGGGTCAGAGATTATCGAGGAATTACATACAATACAACATTAAAAAATATACCTGTAATTTCCAATAAAAATTTCATAGAAATTTTTGGGATAAATAGTGAAATACCTGTCCCATTATTAATTAATGAGATTCCTGTCACTGTTTTAATTGAAAATCAAATTGATTTTTTCCCTTCTATTGAATCTGAGGATGAATCATTCATAATAATGGATAAAGACATATTACATAATATACTTAATCGGGAAATTCCATGGGGAGAAAAAAATCCAGATGAAATCTGGATTAAAGTAGATACGAAAGATAATTTAAAGTTTGATATTAATGAAATTAAGGATAATTTAAATTCAGCTAATATTAAATATGGAAAAATAATTAATAATGATGAACAACTTGATGAAATAACATTTAATCCACTTTTAGTATCAGGTTGGAAAGCATTATTGGGAATTTCATTTTTTACTGTTCTTATTGTAACTTCTGCAGGTTTTATTGTTCATTCTAGGATTTCATTTAGGAAAAGAGAATCAGAGCATGCTTTATTACGTACAATAGGTTTATCGGGTCGTCAACTAATATTTTTTGTTTTTATCGAGCAATTTATTGTAATAATCATTGCTTTATTAGTTGGTATTTTTATGGGTGTTCAGTTAGGAACTACTATTATGCCATATCTAGCGAATTCTACGTCAGAAACAAGTGTTAATCTTCCTATGCAAATTGTGATAGATTGGTCTATATTTTTGTTAATATTTGGTACTTTATCGTTTGTATTTTTATTTATAATATTAAATACACTTATTTCTGTTTATAAAAAATCAATCAATTTAGTTATGAGAATGGGTAATGATTAATAAAAATGATACATATATTTTATGTCAAGGATTATTTAAGATTTACAAAACAGTAGATGTTGAAGTGGTCGCATTGAGAGGTCTTGAATTATCTGTTAATTTAGGTGAAATTATTGCTATAGTTGGTGCTTCTGGAAGTGGTAAATCTACTCTTTTGAATATTTTAGCTGGATATGACTCCCCTTCTGCGGGCATTGTAAATGTAGGAGATTATGATTTACTAAATATGAATGAAAATCAATCTGTTTTTTATAGAAGAAAAGAAATAGGGTTCATATGGCAAGATAATACACAAAACCTTTTTCCTTATTTATCAGTTATAGAAAACATTGAATTACCTTTGATAGTTTCTAATTTATCAAAAAACGAAAGAAAAATACGTTCTCAAAATTTATTAGAAATGGTTGGACTTGAAAATAGAAGAGATTTTAGACCTTTTCAATTATCCGGAGGAGAACAACAAAGAGTAGCCATAGCTATTGCTTTAAGTAATTCTCCTAAATTATTACTTGCTGATGAGCCAACTGGAGAACTTGATGATAGTACTTCTAAGGAGATTTTAGAATTATTCAATTCGGTAAATAATGAACTAAATACAACTATTGTAATTGTTACTCATGATCCATTAATTTCATCTTCTGTTGATAGGGCAATCACAATTAGAGACGGAAAAACTAGTTCAGAAATAATTAAAGATAAAAACGAGTTTCATTTAGTTGATTCTAGTGGACATGTACAAATTCCAAATCAAATTATTGAAGGACTTGGTCGAAAGATAAAATTTTCTAATTATAAAGATGGCAAGGTAATATTAGAATCTGATGAATGAAACATTGCAAAATAAAACTATAATTAAAGTAACTAATCTTACTAAAGATTATCTAACTGAATCACAAACTGTTAGAGCAGTAAATAATGTCAATTTAGAAGTAAAATCTGGTGAATTTATAACCTTCGTTGGGCGTTCAGGTTCAGGGAAAACAACATTACTAAATTTAATTTCTGGCCTTGATTATCCTACTGAAGGTAAAATTCTTTTTGATGGAGAGGATTTAGAAAAATTAAATCAAAAAGAAATAATTTCTATAAGACGAAAAAAAATAGGAATAATATTTCAATCATTCTCTTTATTACCTCTACTTAGTGCATATGAAAATGTTGAATTACCCTTAAGAATTTCGGGAGTTAAATCTGAACAAAGAAAAAAAATGACTACTAAAGCTATTGAAACAGTTGGTTTACCCCATAGATCAAGGCATAGACCATATGAGCTTTCAGGAGGAGAACAGCAAAGAATTGCCATTGCTAGAGCTATTGTAAATGAACCTAATGTAATTCTTGCAGATGAACCAACAGGTGAACTTGATTCAGTTAATGCTGAAAAAATATTTAGTTCCTTTAAAAAAATGGTTAAAGATAAAGGTATTACAATTTTGGCTACTACTCATGATAGAACTTTATTAAATCTTTCAGATAGAGTTATAGAAATTTCTGACGGTAAATTAGTTTGATAATTTACTTTTAATTTCCATTGCTTTTATAAAAGCATCAGATATATTTTCTGATGTTATATTGATATGTCCCATTTTCCTTCCAATTCTTGGTTCATCTTTTCCATATAAATGAACAAAAATATTTTTAGATTTGTTTAATTTATCAAAATCTGGTTTTGAAGAATTATTAATCCATAAATCTCCTAAGAGATTGATCATTACAGATGGGCAGGAAAGGTTGGTATTGCCTAATGGTTGTTTAGTTAATATTTTAATTAGTTGAGTAAACTGTGAAGTTTCACATCCATTCATTGTATAATGTCCTGAATTATGTGGTCTAGGAGCTAATTCATTTATGAGTAATTCATTGTTTTTTGTAAGAAACATTTCTACTGCTAAAAGTCCCACTAAGTCTAATGCTTCAGCAACATTTATGGCGAGATTTCTAGCAGAAGTAATAACTTTGTTTGAAACTCTTGGAGGTACAATTGATATATTTAGGATATGATTTTCATGAATATTCTCTGATGGAAAGAAAGTTATAATATCACCTTCAATATTTCTAGCACAAATTACAGATATTTCGCAATTAAAATCTGAAAAATCTTCTGCAATGAAAGATTTTTTTGTATTAATAGAATTTATTAAATAATCGTCTATATCATGCTCAGATTTTAATAATTTTTGACCTTTACCATCATAACCAGAGGAAGCTGTTTTAATTATCATAGGGAACCCAATTATTCTTTTTGCTTGATTAAAATCTTCAATAGAATTAATTGGTAAAAATTCAACTGTAGGTGCTCCTATATTTCTTAATTTTTGTTTTTCTAAGATTCTATTACTGGAAATTCTTAATATTTCTGGACTTGGAAAGACATCAATATCTTCAGAAATTTTCATCAAACACTCTAGGTCTACATTTTCAAATTCATAAGTGACTACATCACACATGTTTGATAAAGATTTTGCTGCAGAAATTGAGTTATAATTTGCTACAATTTGATGATCAGAAACTTGCCCTGCCGGACATAAAGGAATAGGATCTAAAATCACTGTTTTATATTCTAAATTTTTTGCTGCTTGAGACAACATTCTTCCTAGTTGTCCACCACCAATTATTCCTATTACTGATCCAGGGGGAAGTTTCTTGGATCTGCTAATCATTTAGACTACTTTCTATTTCTATAATTTCAGCTATTTCTTCTCTTTTTTTAGATAAAGCTTTTTGTAATTCACTATCATTTAATGCCAATATTTGTGCAGAAAGTAGTCCAGCATTTGCACTACCACTAGCTCCAATTGCAACAGTAGCAACAGGTACACCTTTCGGCATTTGAACAATTGATAAAAGAGAGTCAATTCCACTTAATGAAGAACTCTTAACAGGGACACCTATGACAGGTAATATTGTTTTTGAAGCTGTCATACCTGGAAGATGGGCCGCTCCTCCAGCGCCTGCAATAATAACCTTAATTCCTTTTTGATTTGCTTTTTCTGCATATTCAAACATAAGATTTGGTGTCCTATGTGCAGAAATAATTTTCATTTCATAAGGAATATTTAATTCTTTTAAAACTTCTGCTGCATGTTGCATTGTATCTAGATCAGATTTACTTCCCATTATTATTGAGACTAAAGGTTTACTCATAACTTTTCTTTTCTGTATATTTAATAACTAATAGTATAGTTAATATATTTTTTCTAAATGCCTTTCTTAAAGTATGATAATAAAAAAATTTACTACGAAATTACAGGCAAAGGTCCTGTAATAATTTTACATCATGGATTTACAATGTGGGGACATGATTGGATAAAATCTGGTTGGATAAAGAATTTATCTAAGGATTTTACATGCTTAATTTTTGATGCAATAGGACATGGTAATTCATCTAAGCCTTATACAATTGATTCATATACTGTAGAATCCAGAACAAATCTTGTACTTGAATTATCTAAAAATTTTGGATGGGAAAAATTTTCATTCTTGGGTTTTTCTATGGGAGGAAGAGTAGGATATGAATTATTGTCAAATCACAAAGATAAATTAGAAAAAATAGGAATAATATCTATGCATGGATATCCTCCAAATAAATATAGAGAACAATTTATTAAAAGATTAGAATTTATAAATTCTAATAAGATAACAACTCTTGAGCGAGCTTTAGGTTTTTATAATCCTGAAAGACCAAGCAATAATATCAATGCTTTATCAAAAAGTACTCAAGCTTTGTTTAGTTGGAAAGGTGTAGAAAAAAACCTTAGTAATAATATGGTTCCTACAATGATTTTATGTGGAATTAAGGATTCATTATTTAAAACTACAGAACAATTTTCTGATTTAGTGAATTCATCTACATTTATACCGGTATTAAATGAAACCCATGGTGGTATTTTTCATCGTAATCAATATGTAAAAGATATCTTATTGGGTTTCTTTAAATCAAAATCGTCTTAAAATTTAGTTATGGTTTAATTTCTATAATTGTACAAATAATGTCTAATAAAAAAAATATAAAAAAAGCAATGGTAGTTTTTGCTCATCCTGATGATGCAGAATGGGGCTGTTCGGCTTCAATTGCTCGGTTAATTAGAGAAGGATCTGAAGTAGTGTATGTAGTATGTACAGATGGTTCAAAAGGTACAGAAGATAGATCAATTAATGGTTATAAATTATCTGAAATCAGAAGAAAAGAGCAGGTTAATGCGGGAAAAGCTCTTGGATTAAAGGATGTAATTTTTCTTAATCATCCTGATGGTTATTTAGAACCTAATTTAGATTTAAGAAGAGATATTTCGAGAGAGATTAGAAGATGGAAACCAGATCTTCTAATCACTACTAATCCTAAACGTGATTTACTTATGTCAGACTATTTAGGGCATCCTGACCATTTTGCTGCTGGAGAAGCTGCGCTATCAGCTGTTTTTCCTTCTGCAAGAGACCATTTAACTTTTCCGGAACTACTTTCAGAAGGTTATGATACACATAAAGTTAAAGAAGTTTGGGTCATAATGTTTGGGGAAAATTCGAATTATATAAATCCTATTACAAAAGAAGATCTAAACAAAGCTATAAAAGCTTTGCAAAGTCATGTAAGCCAAGTAAAAGATCCAGATGAAGCCGCAAAATGGATGACAAAAAGAAGGGAAGATTTAGGAGATACAATTGGATGTGATTATGCTGAAGGATTTAGAAGATATAAGTTATCATAATTTAGTCTAGTTTAAATTAATTCTGATAATTCTTCTATGTTATTAATTATCATATCGGGGTATGGGGCATCGTTAGGATAATCTCTATCCATTTTAACCCAAGCGGTTTTCATTCCTACATTATGGGCACCCAAGATATCTGTATATGGATTATCCCCTATGAATAAAATTTCTGAATAATCCTCTTTATTAATTCCAACATCTAGTAATCTAACTGCTTCATGATAAATCTTGGGACCTGGTTTTTTAGACCCATAAATATCTGAAGCTAATAAAAATGGTATTATTTTTTCCCATCCTACTTTTTCTATTTTTTTAAATTGATAATGGTCTCCATTAGTAACTATTCCCCACTTAGTATCTAAAGAGTTCATTTTTTTTATTAAGTCATAAGAATTTGGTAAAGGATTTAATCCTTGAATCATTGTTTCAAAATAAAACTTTTTATGTTCAACGGGGTCATTAGGAATAGATGGCCATTTTTTATTAATAGCTTCTATTGACTTTTTTTGATCAGCTGCACCGTTTGGAGATAAATTCCAAAAAAATTCTTTTGCATCTTCCCATGTCATTGAGGAGTTAATTTCCTTGTGAGAATCATAGAAAATTCTATACATGTATTCGTAAGCATTTTTTCTGTCGATTAAAGTATCATCGAGATCAAATAAAAACCCTTTATAGTTCATTTTTTTGTTTTATTCCTTTTTTATAAACTTGAATAGGATGTGAAAGACATGAAATATTTTTTAATGGATTACCTCTGACTATAACAATATCTGCATTTCTTCCTTCTTCAATCGTACCAGATTTATTTTTTAGACCAATAGATTCTGCTGAATATTTTGTGCCTGCTAGAATTGATTCGTAATTTGACATTCCTGCTATATTTAGTGCTTCAATTTCTTTATAAAATTTTCCTGGAGGATACGATCCCCATGGAGAATCTGAACCAGCCATTATTTTTGCACCAGATGATATTAGTTTTGATACTGTTTCAAAGCGGGAGTCTAACTGTTTTTTGGTGGAATCAAGTAGAGATTTTTCCTGTTCGGAGAGATTTTTTTTGTTTGAGAAATTTTCTTTAATATTTTCTAAACCGTATATGCTAATTTGTAAAGTAGGGTTGATCCATGTTTCATTTTGTAAAATTTTTTCTACTAAATCTTCTCTATATTTATAATTTCCATTTTCATCATTGAATATGCAATGAATAATCATATCAATTTTTGCTTGAAGTGAAAAATCAATACCTAAATTAGACGCACAATGGGCTGCAGTTAGTTTATTGAAGCTTTTTGCTTCTTCTGATATTGATTTGAGTTCTTCTACGGAAAAAGCAGGTTTCAGAGGGTTCGAAGTGATGGTAGATCCACCTGTAGCTGCAATCTTTAAAAAATCTGCTCCTTCTTTAATTAATTTTCTTGTTTCTTTTTTTATTTCATTAATACCGTCAGTTTCTGAGCCAAGATATCCCAAATGTCCTGCGGTTATAGTTAATGGTCTTCCACATACAATCATTTCTGGTCCATCTGTTAATTTATTTTTGATTGCTTCCTTGAGTATAAAACCTATATTATTTTTTGCTCCATTTTCTCTTGCAGTTGTTACTCCAGATTCAAGTGCTAATTTTGCGTTTTTTACCGCTCGAATCAAAAGAAATTCATCTTGTTCTTTTGCTATATCATCTCCTCTTTGCCCAGTACCTGGAGCAATCATATGAGTATGCCCGTCAACCAATCCAGGAAGTGCTGTAGAATTTTTATATTCAAATGAATTTATATTAGAAAGACTTTTTCTTAATTCAGATAGAATTCCAATTTCCTTAATTTTTCCTTTTTCAATCAAAATATAATGCTTACCAGGCTTTTCGTTCTTGAGACCCGTAATAATACTGTCTGTTTTAATTAAGAATGGTTTTGAATCAGTCATTAAACGTCATTAGGTGAATTATCTTCAGCATTCCAAGAACCTACATATCTGTCCTGTGTAACATCAAAGGGTCTTTCTTTAATAATACTTTCGTCTAAATCTGTACCTAAACCTGGAGAGTTAGGTAATTCGAAATACCCGTTTTTAATTTCTAAAGGGTTTGTTTGTACTTTATCATGCCAGGGCATATCTCTTGCGGTTTCCAAAATTAGAAAATTTGGAACATTTGCACATACATGTAAAGATGCTGCAGTTGCAATAGGTCCATTAGGATTATGTGGAGCAAATTTTATGTATTCTATTTCAGCCATAGATGCAATTCTTCTTATTTCAGAAATACCTCCAGTATGGGCTATATCTGGTTGTATGATATCTACTAATCTTCTGTTCAATAATTCTCGATATCCCCATCTGAAAAATAACCTTTCACCCGTGGCAATATCAGTATTATGTGAAGCGTCCCTAATTTGTTGCAAAGCTTCTATATTTTCTGGCGGGACTGGTTCTTCAAAAAATAATAAATTAAATTCCTCTAAAGACTTTATTTGTCTATTTGCAAGTGAAGGTCTAGATCTTCCGTGATTATCTATCATAATATCTATGTCTGGACCAACATTTTTTCTGAAATTTTTGATTTTCTCATATAGATCGTCAACGATATCTTTTTCAAAAGAATGTAATTTTTCAGTGTTCCAGCCAGCAGTTTTAAATGCTGTAAATTCTTGATCTACTGCGTCTTGGACTTCTCTAAGGTTAAAGGCATGTGTATAAGTCCTCACACGATCTCGAACACTACCACCAAGTAGTTTATATATAGGTTGGTTATATACCTTTCCTGTTAAATCCCAAAGAGCTATATCTATGGCAGCCATTGCAGAACCCATCACGACTCCACCTCTCCAAAAACCGTGTCGATACATAATTTGCCAGTTTTTTTCTATTTCAGTAGGATCTCTATCAATTAAACGAGTTGCGAGGGTTTTTATTCCTGAGACAACTGCCTCTTCATGTCTTTCAAGAGTTCCTTCTCCCCATCCATGTATTCCCTCATCAGTTTCAACCTTACAGAATACCCAATTTCTTCTACCTCCTTGCATAATGAAAGTTTTTATTTCAGTAATTTTCATCTTTTCCTCAAATTAAATTATAAAAATACGTTATTTTGTTTTACCATTATTTTGAGCTAAATATGAACCAATAAATACTAGTATTGATCCAAAATATAATTCAAATCCTATACTCTCGCCTAAAATAATCCAACTAAAAAAAACACCGAAAATAGGTTGTGATAATGAAAGAATAGTTACCCTAGATGGTAAATAATTTTTTAGTAACCATGAATTTCCAATAAATCCTAAACCTGCAATTATAATTCCAGTATATATAAGCGAAACAATTAATTGTTTTGAAAGAAAAAAACTTTCTGAACTATGGAAAATAATAGCTCCAAATCCAAAAGAAATCATTCCAAAAACACTTTGAGCTAATAGTAGTTTATGTAGTGAAATAGTTTGGCCAAGTTGAGAAATATAAATTTGCCTTAAACCTAATAAAATTGCAGAAGTAATCATTAAAATATCACCAATAAAAATATTATTTGAATTTGATTCCTCTAAGATAGCTTTTGAAAAAACTATTATTACACCAAGATAAGCGATTAAAATTCCAGAGAATCTAATTTTTGTGAGTTTGTCATTTTGCACAAAAATGTGAGCAAATATAGATGTCCATAATGGAAAAGTGGAAATCATAATTACACCATGACCAGCGGAAGTTAGATCTTGACCAAAATTTAAGAACGCTAATTGGACACTAAAAAGTAAACCTAATAATAATAAAGGGATATACTCTTTTCTTTTAATTTTAAAAGATTTTTTGGTTGATATAGCCCATATAAGATTTACTATTCCACCTAATATAAATCTCAAAAACCCATACGTTAAAGGACCACAATCCAATAATCCCGCTTTTGTTGCTACTGGATTAACTGACCAAAGTGTTGATAAGAAAAGAGCAAATGAACCAGATTTAAGAGAGAGAGGTTTACGTTGTTTACTCTCCATAGATTGGTTTTAATAATAATTCAATTAAATCTTTAGGATTTTTGCACCATCTTGTAACGATGATAATTTTTTTGTTAGGATCCACAAATACTGCATTTCCCCCTGCGCCTGCAGCAAGAAATGATTTTTCTGAAGCATATTTACCAAAAATACTATTATTTGTATTGATTCTCATTAAGAATCCATAATTTGGTTTAATGAGACTAGGACTTAAGATTTTATTGATCCAGTTTGATGAAATAATAGTTTTTCCTTTCCATACTCCTCGATTTAACATAAGTAATCCAAATCTAGCTAAATCATAAGTATTTACCCATAAACCTCCTCCCCAGTGTCCTCCTCCAGGTACAGATGTGAACTTTTCATTATCTATAAGTACGTTAGAATGATTTTTATATCCGTGCCATTCCCATGTATTACTAGCTCCTATTGGGTCCATTATTTTATTTTTTAAAATTTTTGGTAATGATTGTTTTAATAAACACAATAAGGAAAGAGCTAATCTATTTACTCTGACATCATTATATTCCCAATGTTCTCCAGGTTTCATTCTATTTGATCTTATAACTGTCATTTCAGGTACACTTCTATTCCAATCTACAAGATCAGATTTTGTAAAAAGAGAGCCTTCCCAATCACTTGTTTGTTGTAATAAATGTTTCCAAGTTATGAGTTTGTTTTTAGGAGAATTATAGCCATCTATATCAGATCCATCAGACATTTTAAGATTAATTTTTTTTTCTACATCAAATAATTTATCGTCAACGCTTTTAAGTAATCCATTATCGTATGCTAAACCAGCTATTAATGGGAGAAAACTTTTAGTTATACTAAATATCATATCTACTCTTTCAGGATCTCCCCATTCAGAAATAATATAACCATCTTTTATAATTAAACCGCTTGGGACTCCTCTTTCTTTCATTGGACCTATTTTTCCTGCCCATTCAGGAGGATCATTTGAAACATCCACGTCATTTAAGTTTGTTGGAAAACCACAGTCAAATTCTTTTGCAAATTTTTCTAGATTTTTTGTTATGTTAGGATCTACTTTTACCTCTAAGGGATTTATACGTTCCCAACTACCTTTTATAGGCGTATACAAATTTATATTCCTTCGTAATTATATTTATTGTTCTAGTCTTCTTAGATATTGTGAAATCCAATCAAATTTAACTAAATCAACATAGGCATTCATCAAAGCCTTAGTAATTGGACCTGCAGCTTGATTTTCAGAAAGGAGTTTTCTTCCTTGAATTGATCTAACACCACAAATACATAATGATGTAGAAGTAAGAAATATTTCATCAGCCGTAAATGCATCAAAAATATCTATATCTTTCTCAACAACCTTTAATCCTAAATCTTCAGCTAGTTCTATAGCTGTTTCTCTAGAAATACCTCCCAAAACATACTGTTCTTTAGGAGTATAAAGAGTTTCATTCTTAATTGTAAAAATATTTGATCCAATACCTTCACTTAGGAAACCTCTAGTATCTAGTAGAATAGCCCATGCTTCAGGATCCTGAGGCTTTACTTCTAGATCTGCCATAATTAAGTTAAGATAATTATGAGATTTAGCCCTAGGGCTTACAGATTCAGGAGGTATCCTTCTAGTAGAAGGAATAATGACGTCTATTCCATCTCTATATAATCTAGCTCTTGGTTTCAAAGGTAGAGGCATGCATTCTATTATTACTGTTGGCCCACCGTCAGTATCCCACATATCTCCACCTACTAAATCAATCCCTCTTGAAACTCTTTGTCCTACCCAAAAATCATCATCATCTCCTAATAAATGAGCATTTGCTTGAAATACTTCTTTAGTTTTATTTACCATTTCACTTTCAGATAATCCTGGATCAATTTGTATATATTTAAGTGAATTATAAAATCTTTTTATATGGCCTTCTAATTTAAAAATTTTATGATCGAATGTTCGTGTCATATCAAAAACGGCATCTCCGTATTTGAAACCTCTGTCACGAAAAGGAACTTTCACATCTGATTCGGGTACAATCTTACCGTTAAAATAAGCTACTCTTTCTTTATTATTATTGCTGGACATAATTTTTTTAAGTTTCGAAACCTCCACAATGAAGTTTACAACAATGTTTATGTTAAAGTTATTGGAAAAATTTTATTCGCAAGGAATTATTTTAGAGTTTTCTTCAGTGTAACAATCAAAAAGCGCATCCAAAGCTTGAGAAGAATTTAGTATTCCACCAATTTGTTTCCATACAATTTTTTTATTTGCATCTAAAACAATAAAAGTTGGAACGACGTTTGATCTATATATTTTTAACTTTTCAACAGAATCTGAGTTATTCATATCATAGGTGATAAAATTTGCATTATTTCCTAAACGGTTTTTCAATGTCGTTAATCCCGGTAACGATGCCTTACAAACAAGTCAAGTATCTGAATAAAAATCAATAAATGTGGGTTTATCTTTTACATTTGATTCAATCTTTGTTGATAGATTAGTATTTTTTTCTGAATTATTATTTGTAGAACAACCAGCAATAAAAATAGAAAGAATGATAAAAATAGCAAAATATATATTATTTCTTTGTGTCATTATTCTGACCATTTTTTTCCATGAAAAGCTATTATTGCAGGATCAATTTTTGCACCTAATCCTTCCCCGTCAGGTATTTCTAAATTTCCTTTTGAGATAATTTCAAATGGTTCTAAAATTTTATGTCGCCAATTATTTTCATAAACAGCATGTTCTAATGGCAATATATTTCCGAAAGCTAATGTGGCATGTGCACTAGCTAAAAGAGAAATAGGACCTGAAGGGCAATGTATAGAAACTGTTCCTTTTTTTATATTTTCTAATTCTTTTCCAATTCTGTAGGCCTCAGTTGGTCCTCCACAAAATTTAATATCTGGCATTACAATATTTAATGAATTTGAATTTATTAAATCAATAAATGTTGATAATCCATATCCCATTTCTCCTCCGGCAACTGGTACATTACAATTAGAAACTATTTTTTGACTTAGTAATTTTTCTTCAATAGGATCTACAGGTTCTTCGAACCAATCTATACCTATATCAATTAATTCATTAGCTATAAAATCTGCAGAATTTTCATCAAATCTAGAATGACAATCAATGTATAGATTTATTTCTGGATCTATTACAGATCTTATGGCTCTCACTCTATCTAAACCTATTTCAGCTTCGGCTGGGATTCCTTTTGTTTTATATCCAGATTTGCATTCATCAAAAGGAGCGCACTTAATGGTTTTAAAACCATTTTCAACAGCTTTTTTTGCCATTTTTGCAAAAATTTCTGGTGTACGTTCAACTTTTCCAAATTCGTTAGGAAGCATGGACCGATTTATATTTGCATAAAGTTTTACTTTACTTTTTTTTATTTCTGGATCTTTCATTATTAATCGTATGTATAAAAATAATGGAATCCTTAATTGTCTTGAAAGTGCATCAGATAAGGCACTGCGTAATCCACTGACAGCTGTAGCTAAAGGGAGATTTGTTTCTAATGATTTTTCTTGAATATTATTAAAACTTATAACATCATAATCAGATGAGATTTTTTTTCCTCTTAAATTATCTGCTAATTTAGCTATAAGAGATGTTACAGATACCCCAATTTGAGTTGAAGTGACTTCACCTTGTCCTGATATTCCATTTGAATCAGATAATGAAAAAGTGGTCCATTCTGTAGGTCCCCGAACTTTAATTTTATGGAACTCTAAATTTTTTGGAATAAACCATTCACCAGATATGGACATAATCTCCCCTATATTTTTTTATTTACCTTGTAATTAATGGTTTATTTAATATATGTTTATATTTAATAATGACTATATTCATATTGTAAGGGGAATAAGTTGAAAATCACATCTATAGAAGTGTTATCTGTTGACAGATTTGATTATGTGAAAGTAAAAACGGATGAAGGAATAAATGGTATAGGTGAATTACATCCTGCATCAGGTACAAGTAGCACTCCAATTCCTGCTAAAGCTGGAGTTGAATATCATAAAGAATATTTAATTGGTAAAGATCCTTGTAAAATCGAAGATAATTGGCAGCATTTATTTAGGCGTCAAATTTTTAGAGGAGGATCAGATGTGATGTCAGCGCTTGGTGCTATAGATATAGCTCTTTGGGATATTAAAGGTAAATCTTTAGGAAAGCCTGTCTATGAACTTTTAGGAGGGCCTGTTAGAAATAAAGTTCGACTTTATACGCATTTATCTTCAAATGATAAAGATGAGTTATATGAAGAAGCTAAATCTAGAGTGGAAGAAGGTTTTACTGCAGTTAGATTGTATCCATTTGGTAATTTTGGGGATCGGTCTTTTTCTGAAGGGGTTGGACTCGAAAAAATGAGTTTTACATCTATGCAAAGACATGCAGCTGAAAGGGTAGAAAAAGTAAGAGAAGCAGTGGGTCCTGATGTAGATATAATGATAGATGTTGTCAACAGATTATCACCATCTGAAGCTATAGCAATTGGAAACGCCTTAAGAGATTATAATCTATATTTTTTTGAGGATCCTATAGAGCCTGAAAATATGGATGCATGGGAGCAAGTTGCATCACGTCAGCCTATACCAATTGCAATGGGAGAAAGACTATATACAATTTATCAATTTAGAGATTTACTTAATCATAACGGTGCAGCTTATTTGCGACCGGATCCGTCGTTAGTTGGTGGCATTACAAACCTAATGAAAATAGGTGCTATAGCGCAAGCTTCTTATGCATCTGTCGTCCCTCATAATCCCTTAAGTAGTGTATTAACAGCTGCATGTGCTCAAATTGACGGAGCCCTTCATAATATTCCAGTTCAAGAATATCCTTATGATGACAACTCAGGTGTTAAAGCAGATCTAGTAAAAGAACCTTTAAAGAGAGAAGGTGGATATTTACATATTCCAGATAAACCGGGCATAGGTATAGAGCTAAATGAGGAGGCATTTAAGCATTATCCAGCTAAATCTTACATAAGGCCACCTTTGATATTTGAAGATGGAAGTTTAAAGGATTATTAGGAGTAAATATATAATTTGAAAAAAGATATAACAATTGAAGAATTGCAACTTAAAATTGAAAAGTTTCCTCGAATTAAAATTGCCCATACTCCTACACCATTAGAATTCATGCCTAATTTATCTAAAAATTTAGGTGGACCAAAAATCTGGATAAAACGAGAAGATATGACAGGTTTAGCTTACGGAGGTAATAAAGCTAGGCATTATGAATTTGAAATGCCAGAAATTAAAAATCAAGGTTACGACACAATTATAAATATAATGGACTATCATTCAAATAATGCTAGGATGACTGCTGCTGCTGCTAATAAATCTGAATTAAAATATATTTTAATCTTAAAAAATGCTCAGGGACGGAAGGTTCAAGGAAATTTATTAGTGGATAAAATTTTAGGATCTGAACTTCATTTACTTAATGAGTCTCAATCGATTAAAGCAAATGAATATGCATCAAATTTAAAAAATGATCTAGAAAAAAATGGAAGAAAAGTGTATTTATTACAGGATCACTTATTTCCTAGAATAGTTGGAATGATTGGTTTTGTAGAGGCTGGGATAGAGCTAAAAAATCAAATTGAAGAAAAAAAATTAAGTAATATTCATATTTATGGAGTAGCTGGAAGATCTTTATGTGGATTAATACTTGCTTCAAAAAATTTAGGTTTAAATTGGAAATTTACAGGAGTGACTGTCAATTATGATATGCCTTTGGATGATTATATTTTTAGACATAATAACGATATAAAAGAAGCTTTAGATTTACCAATAACTTTTTATGAAAAAGACTTAAATGTTCTAGATCAATATGTTGGCGAAGGCTATGGTATTGTTACACAAGAAGTTATTGAAGCAATTCATTTAGCTGCAAAAACAGATGCAATAATTTGTGATCCAAACTATACAGGAACAGTGATGGCTGCTCTAATTGATCAAATTAGAAAAAATAATATTAATGAGAATGAAACAGTAATTTTTATACATACTGGAGGTTTACCAGCACTATTTACTTTTTCTGAAGAGCTATCAGCTTTTTCTTTTTGATAAAGCTTTTTTTGATTCTCTTCTAAGCCATAAAGGTATAGCAATAAAAGCTAAGGTAACTGCAATAAAAAGAATGTTACCACTAAAATAGTTATCTGAACGTGAACGTTTTTTTACAATTATAGGAGTAATGATATTAGTTTCTGCATTATTAGTTTTAATACTTGTTTCAATTATCCAATCTCCCGGTTTTTCTAATTCAAGCATACCAATATAGATATTTTTAAATTTAGGAGAATTCAAACCTATAGTGTATTGTTTTGGTTCATCCTGAGTTTCAGCGAAAAAGTCTACTTTAGCATCTTCAATAGGTAAATTTGTATTGCTATCTTTTAGAATTAATGCAAATTTTACTGGTCCAGCAATTGGATCAGGAGGACTCATTTGTAATATAGATTTAAATTTACCTGAATTTTCTGATGAAATATTCTTAAATCCATCTGGGGCAGGTTCTTCAGCATTTATGGAACCAAAGTTAAGCAAAATTAAACAAAATATTATAAAAGGAAAAACAATCTTTTTTAATGAGATATTTAAATTTTTATAAAACATAGATAACGAATTAAATTAAGTGTGGTTATTTTAACCTCCCTAATATTTTAATATGAGAAACTACATATATAAACGATAAAAATTAATTTTTATAAGGAAAATATTATGGATGCTTTAATTTTTCTACCAATATTAATAATTATATTACTTGCTTTGAGTATTGTAATTATTCCTCAACAAAGAATGGGAGTGGTTGAAAGACTTGGGAAATTTAATAGAATACTTGGGCCAGGGTTACATTTTCGAATACCTATACTGGAAAGAATTGCTGGAAAAGAATCAATTCGTATTCGACAGTTGGACGTTCCGGTAGAAACTAAAACACAAGATAATGTGTTCGTTAATTTAGGAGTGTCTGTTCAATTTTTAGCAATATCTGACAAAATATTTGATGCTTTTTATAAATTAACTGATGTAAATAGTCAAATTACTTCATATGTATATGATGTAGTAAGAGCTGAAGTACCAAAAAAAACATTAGATAAAGTCTTTGAAACTAAGGATGAGTTAGCTCAAACAATAAAGGAAGAATTATCTGATTCAATGGATGATTTTGGATATTCAATTGTTAAATCTCTTATTACTGATATAGATCCTGACCAAAATGTTAAAGATGCAATGAATAGAATTAATGCTACTGCGAGATTGCGAGTAGCAGCAGAAAATGAAGCTGAAGCTGAAAAAATTAGACAGGTTAAGAGTGCTGAAGCTGATGCAGAAGCTAAGAAGTTACAAGGTAAAGGTGTTGCAGAACAAAGAGCAGCTATTATTGAAGGTTTTAAAGCCTCAATAGGGGATCTAAAAGAAGTAACTGGCAGTGATGTTAAAACACAAGATGTTATGAATATGGTAATGATGGTTCAATATTTTGACGCGTTGAGAGATATTGGTACTACTGGTGAAAATAATGCAGTATTAATTCCTTACGGAGCTGGAGGATCAAATGAAATTTTGCAGCAGATGACACAGGCTATGTTGGCATCTGATCAGGTTAAAGGTAAATAAATCTTGGAAAGCCTAATACTAAAAAACGGATTTGTTGTTGATCCTATTAATAATGTTTTAGGGATACATGATTTAGGTATTTATGAAGGAAAAATAGATTCAATTAAAGAAAATATTGATCCAGATTTAAGTTCAGAAGTAATTGATCTAAATGGAAAGATAGTTATGCCTGGACATATCGATACACATGCACATTTATCTAGTATTGGCGGAGATACTTGGGGAGAAGACAGATCTTATGGTCATAAAATGATTGCAGAGTCTGGTACAACCACTGTGCTAGATTTGGCTGGGAATCCTTTGTTAATGATTGAAGGGATGAAAAAAAGAGGAGCAGGATTAAATGTAGCATGTATAACCGGGCTTCAACCTGGTACAACTATTCCATCTGAAGAGCCAAAAATAGATGAAATTAGGGATGTTGTATATAAAGAAAAGAAAAATGGAGCTATAGGCTTAAAAATTGTTGGGGGGTATCATCCTTTTTCGTCGGAGATCACATCTGATATTATTTTTCAAGCTAATAATCAACAGGCTTGGATCGCTCTACATGTAGGGACTAAAGATGCTGGTTCAAATATATTAGGACTTAGAGATGTTCCTAATATTACTGACAAAGGTAGATTACATGTAGCTCATATTAATTCTTATGCTAGAGGATTAATCAATACTGTTGAAGAAGAATCAAATGAAGCTTTAAATTTAATTAACAAAATGAGAAATCAATGGGTTACAGAAGCTTATTTAGCTCAAATAAACGGAACCAATGGTCTATGTAATGAAGATGGAGATCTGGTATTTAATGTGGCAATTAACTGTATGGTTGCTAGAGGATATGAGCCTAACGAAAAAGGTATAAGAAATGCTTTAATGGATGGATATGGATCAGCTTTGGTAATGAAAGAAGGAAGAATGATTCTTGTATCTGGTGAAGATGCTGTAGAAATATGGGAATCGAATCTTACGAATCAAGCTTTATGTTTTCCTGTAAATTCACCCATTTCAGCATTTATGCTCACTACTTCAAAATACTCTGATGGAGAATTTATAATTGATGCTATATCAACGGATGGAGGAGCTTTACCGAGAAATGTTGCTATAGAAAAAACAATGTCTTTGGTAAATTTTGGAGCACTATCACTAGATGATGCTGTTATGAAATTATCTTATAATCCTTCTCGTATGTTAGGTTTAGAGAATAGAGGTCATTTTACTGAAGGAGCTGAGGCTGATATTACAATTATCGATCAGAATATTGGAAAAGCTGTAATGTCATTTGTTAAAGGAAAAATGATAATGAAAGATGGTATGTCCCTAATGAATGGAGGAAATTGGTTGATTCTTTCCGAAGGTAAAGAATTAGCAGAAAAAAGTGGTCTACCTTTTGAAATCTTAGATTTATCTAAGAGTAAGTTGTATTTATGAAGGAGCATTAAATGGATTTAAACGATCGTATAGGTTTTGATGGGGGAACAGATGAACTAGAAAGTATGATTGATTATGCTATTACTAATAACTTTTACTTTATAGATTTCAATGCAGATAAAGGATTAAATCATCTTGATTCATGGGATAAAGGCAGAATTTCAAAAATTAGAGATCTTTGTGATAAAAATGGAATATCTATCGGTTTACATACTTTGTCAGCTGTAAATATTGCAGAATATTCTCCTAGAGTATCTACGGGTGTAGATGATTATATTAAAGCTTCAATAGATTTAGCTGATTTACTTAATTGTTCTTGGATAGTTGTTCATGGTGGTTACCATTTTACAAATGATTATGAAGATAGAATTCAGGCTGCCGTGAATAGATTAATTAGAGTTTGTGATTATGCAAGTAAATCAGGACAAAAAATATTATTAGAAAATTTAAATTTTGAACCTAAACATTCAGAAGTTAAATATCTAACTTATAATATTGAAGAATGCAAATACTTTTTTGAGAAGATTTCATCTGAAAATCTGGGTTGGGCTTTTACAGTCAACCATGCCAATTTAGTTCCTGAAGGTATAGATGGCTTTATAGATACTTTTGGAGTCAATGATATAGGTGAAGTTAGATTGGCTGATAACAATGGAGATTACGAAGTTCACTTAATTCCAGGAGAAGGAAATATTAATTTTAACTCCGTTTTTAAATCCATTGAATCTATGGGATATACTGGTCATTATTCAATGGCTTATGGCGATAAGAATCAAAAAATCACTTCTCGAGCAAACTTATCTGAAAGTTATAAAAACTCAATTAAATAAAGGGTTTCCTCTTCCAAAAGAGTCTATAGCTGTTCCTGTAATAGCGGAACTTTTATCTGAACCTAGAAAAAGAGCAACTTCTGCTATTTCTTCTGGTCGAATTAATTTTGGGTTTTCTTTTAAACCAGAAGAATTAAAAGCTTCTCTATATCCTTCTGTATCTGTCCCCCCAGGACAGATAGCATTTACATTTATGCCGTGTTCATGTAATTCTGCTGCCCACGTTTCTGTAAGGCTAATTAATCCTACTTTAGTTACTCTGTAAGCAGATCTCCCTTTAGAACCGCTACGCCCCCCTATTGATGATATATTTATTATTTTGCCTGATGACTGTTTTATCATAGTAGGCAATATTTCTTTTGTTATGAAAAATGTTCCCGAGAGATTGGTATTTATTACAGATCTCCATAAATCATCATCAAATTTCACAGTATCAATCATAGGGTGGATTCTAGCTGCATTATTTACTAGTATGTCTATGGAACCAAAAGTGTTTATACTTTTTTTGACAATTTTTTTTATATCAGTTGTATTTTGTAAATCACCTGTAATATAAATTCCATTACCTCCATTAGATTTAATTTCATTTATCAACGAAGAGATTAATTCTTCTGTTCTAGATGTTGCAACTACATTTGCACCATTTAGACCATAAGCTAATGCTATTGCTCTACCAATACCTTTACTTGCACCTGTTATTAATACAGTCTTTTTGGAAAAATCGTACATATAATATTATCTTTGAACTCTACCCGAAGTATCTCCTTTTGCTATTGAATTAACTTCTTCTATTGATACTAAATTAAAATCTCCATGGAAAGTATGGGACATTGCAGATGAAGCTACAGCAAAATCTAAAATTTGTTGTGATGACCAATTTTTTTGTAAATTTCCATATATTATTCCTGATGCAAATGCGTCACCTCCACCAACTCTATCTACTATTCTCACCGGGTATTTTTTACCAATATATATTTCTTTTCCATCAAAATAAATTGCACTCCAATTATTATCATCAGCTGAAATACTCTCTCGTAGAGTTATAGCAATTTTTTTAAAATCATATTCTTTTTGTAATTTTTCTATTACAGGTTTATACGCATTTGGATCTATATTTCCTGATGTTACATCTACATCTGCTGAAACTCCTAGACATTTTTCCGCATCCTCTTCATTTCCTATTACTATATCTACAAAATTCATCAATGGTTTCATAGTTTTTTGAGCTTCTTCAGGGCTCCAAAGATTTTTTCTGTAATTCATATCAGCTGATATAGTTAATCCCATCTCAGATGCGATTTGAGCAGCTTCTTTACATGCTTCTGAGGCCTGTGATGATATTGCAGGAGTGATACCTGTGAAATGAAACCAATCCTTTCCAGAAAAAATTTTTTTCCAATCTATATCACCTGGTTTTATTTCGGAAATAGAAGATCCGGATCTATCATAAATCACTTTTGATGCTCTCATTGAGGCACCTGATTCTAAAAAGTAAATTCCTAATCTGTTACCACTTCTTAGGATTGAATTTGTATTGACTCCAAATTGTCTAATATAGTTAATGCAAGCCTGACCGATATCATTTTTTGGAATTGCAGAAATAAAAGTTGTATCTATTCCAAAAAGTGATAGTGAAACAGCAACATTACATTCTCCTCCACCATAGGTAACCTCAAATTCCCTTGATTGTGTAAATCTTTCTCTACGTTGTGTTGCTAACCTCATCATTACCTCACCAAAAGTTACTACACTGCTCATTTATATTTTCTCCATTTTTATTTATTTCGAATCTGATTGACTAGTTTTATTACGTTTTTAGCGTTTTTTTCTAGGAGGTTCCAATTTTTTTCTTTAACTATTTCTTTGGAAATTAATTTAGAACCTATTCCTACCGCTGAAACTCCAGCATCAAACCATGATTTTAATGAATCTTCAGTTATATCAACTCCTCCAGTTGGAATAATTGAAGTTTGTGGCATTGGTCCTAAAATATCTTTAACGAAATTTGGACCTCCCGCTGCACCTCCTGGAAAAACTTTAACGAATTCTACTCCTAATTCTTGTGCATTTGAAATTTCTGTTGCTGATGTACATCCAGGAATATAAGAGATTTTATGCCTATTACATAATTTAGCTACTTCAGGGTTTGTTGATGGACCTACAATAAATTTAGCACCTAAATTAATAAAAATTGCAGCAGTAGAAGGATCTATTATTGATCCAGCCCCTAATATAGCATCAGAAGATTCTGATAATATAATTTTTTCCAGATCAGAAAAAGTTTCTATAGCATGTGAACCTCTATTAGTAAATTCAAGAATCTTAAGTCCTCCAGAAATGCAAGATTTAGATATATTGATACATGTTTCTATATCTGAATTATAAAAAATGGGTATAACTCCAATTTCATTAACTTTATTTATAACTTCACTTCTAGTTGATTGAGACATAATGTTCCTTTTAAATTAATTTTTCTAATATTTCCTTCAAATCTTCAATCTTTGGTAAAGATCCCGGTTCATATTCTTTTGAAAAATTTATTATACTTTTTTTATCTATTATAAATACAGATCTTTTTGAGTTACCTTATTCTTCATTATATACACCGAATTGGCGTGATATTAATCCGCGTGGATGAAAATCTGAACCCATTGGAAATGGTATTCCAGCTAGCATATTTGAGAATGCTTTTTGCGATGGAATCGGATCACAGCTTACTTCGATGAGATCAATATTCATTTCCTGTAAATATTCCCAATGATGACGGAACCCGTCAACTTGTACTGTTCAACCTCCTGTAAAACTAAAAGGATGAAAAGCAATAATTAATACTTTATTCTTGTAATCGCTTAATTTTGCTACACCATCGAGATGATGAGCAATCTCAAATTCAGGACATTTATTTCCAGATGTAATAGCCATTTATTTTTCCTTATTTAAAACTGGGTGCTTTTTTGATTCTACAACAATAGTGTTAGCCATTAAATCATGAATACACCTTCTATCACTTCGAAATATAAATAATGGATCAGCAAAAATGTAAATGAAACCTATGTAAGGAATAGAAGTAATAATTTGAGTTAAAATAAATCTTACTAAAAATGCTTTTATAAAACCTGGATTTGTTCCATCTATAGAATTAACAATACGTAATGACATAACTATTTTTCCTATAGATTGACCTCTAGTTGTAATCAGATAGCCTTGAATAATGAATTGTAAAATTATAAGAAATATTCCTAAAGTGAAATTATTAGTATTTTCTATTGTTAGAGAATTAATTGAATCTATAGATCCAGCTGAAAAATCATTTACTGCAGTAAAAAATTGAGAACCTAAAGGTATCATTGATAAGAAAGCGATTAAACTATCTATAATGTATGCAGCTAATCTCTCTACTTTACCACCTAGAGTAAAAACTTGTTCTTCTTGATTTAATTCATTCATAATTTTATAAAAATCTATTTCATCTTTTTAGAATAGGATTCCTTGCTGCTTTTGCTTCATCTAATCGCTTAACAGGTAAAGTATGGGGGCTCGATTTTACTACTTCAGGAGAATTTAAAATTTCATTATTTATATTTTTCATAGCTTCAATAAAATTATCTATAGTTTCTTTAGATTCTGATTCTGTAGGTTCAATCATTAAGGCTTCATCTACAATTTGTGGAAAATACATAGTAGGTGCATGTATTCCATAATCTAAAAGTCTTTTAGCTATATCCAACCCTTTTATTCCATTATTTTTTTGTTTTGATGCACTTAAAACAGTTTCATGCATACAATATCTATCAGAATATAAAGAATATTCATTTTTGAGTTGAGATTGTATATAATTTGCATTAATTATTGCATTTTTAGATACTTGTTTTAATCCATCAGATCCAAGAGATTTTATGTATGAATAGGCTCTTACAAGTATTCCAAAGGATCCATGAAAACCATTAATTTTTCCTATTGAATTATTTGGTGTAAATAATTCATAAGATTCTTTATTGACTTTAGCTATTGGCGAAGGTAAAAAATCTGACAGCTCTTTTGTAACCATAACAGGCCCTGAACCCGGTCCTCCTCCTCCATGTGGAGTGGAAAAAGTTTTATGTAAATTTGAATGACATATATCAACACCAAGATCATTTAACTTTATTAGACCTAGTAAAGCATTTAGATTCGCACCATCAGCATAAACTAAACCTCCATATTGATGTACCATTTCTGTAATTTTTAAGATATTAGGCTCAAATAAACCTAAAGTACTAGGTATGGTTATCATAAAAACTGCTATTTTTTCATTTATTATTTTTTTTAAATCTTCAAGATCTACATTTCCGTTACTATCAGATTTAACTGTCATAACATCAAATCCAGCCATAGCAGCTGATGCTGGGTTAGTACCGTGGGCTGAATCAGGAATTATAGCTATATTTTTTTGACTATTATTATTTGAAGAGTGAAATTTTCTTGCTATTAATAATCCTGAATATTCTCCTTGAGCTCCTGCTAGCGGTGCTAAAGAAACACCTTCAAGTCCTGTAATTTCTCCTAAAAATTCTTGTAGTAATTTTATTAATTTAATAGCACCTTGTGCAGATTTTGGATCTTGTAATGGATGAATATTTTGAAATCCTGAGAATGATGCAATTTCTTCATTGATTTTTGGATTATATTTCATAGTACAAGAACCTAATGGATAAAAATTTGAATCTATTGAAAAATTTAGTCTACTCAAATTTGTGAAATATCTTATAATTTCTAATTGAGAAATTTCTGGTAATGAAATTTTATTTCTAAGAATATTTTTGTCAGGTAATTTTTGTTTAGGAACATCTGAAGCTGGAAAATTAAATGCTTTACGACCAGGTGTAGATCTATCCATTAATAAAATTCTATCTCTGTTATTCATTATCATTTAATATTTCCTGAATCGAAGACACTAGATTGTCAATTTCTTTTTTAGTATTTATTTCAGTACAACAAATCAATATTCCGTTATTGATGATATTACTGATATCTAATCCACCAACAATTTTTTTTTGAAGTAATTTTTCATTTAAAAATGAAGGTTTCAAAGGAGTAGTAAATACAAATTCATTAAAGAATTCAGTCTTATTTTCTATTTTTACCCCTTTTATATTACGTAGTGAATTTGCTAAATAATGAGATTTTTGATAACAAAGATTACTGACATCCTTAATTCCATTTGGACCTAATGTTGCTAAATATATAGTCACCATTAAGCCAATTAATTGGGTACTAGTGCAGATATTTGATGTGGCTCTTTCTCTCCTAATATGTTGTTCTCGAGTTTGTAATGTTAATGTATATGCCACTTTTCCATCTATATCAGTAGTTTGGCCAATGATTCTACCTGGCATTTGTCTTATATGTTTTTGATTACAACTAAATAATCCTATATAAGGACCTCCGTAAGATATAGGTATACCTAGAGGTTGCCCTTCTGCAGTCACTATATCAATACCGTATTCTCCAGGAGATTTAAGAATGCCTAAGCTCATAGGATTTGTATGTACGATAGATAAACAATTAGAAGATTTGGAAATATTTACAAATTCTTCTAGATTAGGAATTGAGCCAAAAAAATTTGGATATTGAATACATAAGCATGCTAAATCTTCTGGGATTTTTTCTGTAAGTTCGTTTATTTCTATTATTTCTATTTCTTTATA
>CAZBHC010000016.1:0-41884 GCA_964491775.1 uncultured Dehalococcoidales bacterium
TATAAATATCTTTATTTATTGTTAAAACTAAGGATTATACTTAGATATTTAATTAATCAGACGTGCTTATATTAGCTAAATTCGTGAAGTTCCCAAGTAGCTATGCCTTCAGGGTCTACATTCCAATAATAAACAACACACATACCATTTAGTTCTGATAGTGATGGAGCAGAAGTTTGAAAATAACAAACGCCTTTCCATGCACTCCCTCCATCCTCAGTGTTAACCCCAACTCCAGTAGCTGAGAATGTAGCTACTCCATCAGCAACCCCAATAAAGCCTGAATCTGGGCACTCACCTTGCCAATGTCCATCAGCTTTCATTTCGGCTTGATAAGTGGCAAAAGAACCAAATACATCTGTACCTAAAATGTCTCCTGATGTTCCAACAGCAGTCACTTCCATTCTAGGCCTGCCTTCTATTGCGGGCAAAACTCTTGGAGTTGTAGACGATTTTATAGTTCCAATCTTTTTTAATGGCATATTAATTCCTTTACTTTTTTATATTATTTTTAGACGATAATATATTACTATAAGCCATGTTAAGTGAACACATAGAAATGCCTGCTGGTGGTGAAAGTTTTCTAGAGCTTTATAAAAAATACCTTCTTAAAAAAAAGGTAATTTAGGGTCCAACTTACCTTCAAATTCTGGTATTTCCATTAGTATTGTTGCACCCAAATCGAAGAATTTATTTCTTAAGTTTTTATCATAATGACGTATACATAGTTTTTTCTTGTTGTCATTACAAAGTTTAGCTGCATGTTCTATAGCAGTATCATTAGTTTTTGCTAAAGGATGCTCTGGGTGAAAACTTCTATCAACTCCTAGATCACCAGGTCCCCATGAAAAACAATCGATACCTTCTAAAGAAAAAGTAGGGATATTATTAATTGCATTTAATGATTCTAATTGAATCATAAGTACTCCTGTTTTATTCCACCATTTAGGATAACCAAACATATCTTGGTCAATTTCATCATCTCCAGAAGGTCTACCTGGGCCACCCCAACTTCTAACACCTTCTGGTCTATAATAAAAATTGTCTCTAGCTTCTCTTACTAAGTTGAAATCCTCAGACTGTGGGACTTCTATCATTGTAGGACCATGATCTAAATAATTACCAATTAAGTATGCATGTCTGCTATGGTCAATTCTATATTGTATTGGCTTATCTAGTTCATATGAGGCTTCACATATTTTTCTTAAATAATCTTCATTTGTTGGTGAATGTTGACTATCTACACATATAAAATCATAGTCATAGTAGTCTAAGAGTTTCTCTATATCTTCTTTTACAGAACCGTATTGGATTAAACCGCCAATTAACTGTTCACCATTCGCTATTAATTGTTTTATATTTTTCATTTTCGTTTATGTTTTGTTTGAACAGTTTTATTTTACTAAGTTAAATAACTGTTTATATAATGACTTTATGTGGGCAATAATTATATTTACTCTATTTTTCTTCGGTGTAGCAATTTTCAAATGGCATAGTAAGGTAGGCAAGATTGATCAATATCGTAATAGATTGCAATTTTTTAGAAGGGAATGGAAGTGGTTATTAATCTTTTTGGTATTTTTTTTGGTTATGCTATATCAAAAATTAATAGTTATCTAGTTTCTGAAGGTCTGTAATATTATTACCTAAGATTTTAGATCTTTTCTAGATTTTATAATGTAATCAGATGTTTTTAAGGCGATTGCTTGAATAGTGGGTGTAGGATTAACCGCTGCTCCAGTAATAAAAACAGATGCATCAACTATAAACAAATTATCTAAGTCATGTGACTGACAGTTTTTATTAACTACTGATGTTTTTGGATCTTCACCCATCCGAGCTGTACCCATTAAATGCCAACCTTGATGTTTACTAAATGGTAATTTTATTATTTTATTCGCTCCTGCTTCTTTTAGTATAATCTCAGCATTTTTTAATCCATGTTCTAGTAATTTTCTAGATTCTTTACTAACTTTATAATTAATTTTTGGTGCTGGAATCCCATTTGAATCTTTTAAGATTGGATCTAATTCTACATAATTACTTTCTTCAGGTAAGTCTTCCCCACAAACACCTATTCCTACTCTTTTTCCAAAATTCTTTTTAAATTCTGAATGATGATTTTTACCCCATTCAATAGTTTTTGATAGATGCACTGGACCTGGAGTTCCTCTATTCATTATTAGTATATAACCTCTATCAAAACCTCTTTTAGTATCAGTTTCATAAAATTCTTGACTGATTAGTATATTCACAGTAGGTCCTTTGTATGTTTCTTCTAGATTTTCAAAAACACCTTCAACACTATTGAAAACATGAAACATTAAGTTTTTT
Source organism: uncultured Dehalococcoidales bacterium (assembly GCA_964491775.1). Lineage (GTDB taxonomy): Bacteria > Chloroflexota > Dehalococcoidia > Lucifugimonadales > Lucifugimonadaceae. Next base: position 2,335 of record CAZBHC010000016.1, read on the forward strand.
CCTACTTGACCAGAAGAATTTGAAAGTCCATTTGGATTATCATTTGATTTAGAATTTAGTAATATCCTAGGTGTACCCACTCCATTCATTGCAAGAACTATACCATTTGCTGGCTGAAAATGTTCTTTTCCGTCTTTATCAAAATATAAAGCTCCTGTAGCTTTTCCTTTACTATCAGTTTCTATTTTGCTTACTCTCGCTTTCACCCTTAATTCAGCACCATTTTTTATTGCTTCAGGTATATATGTAACATCTGTGCTTGCTTTAGCTTGTCGAGGGCATCCATAATTCTGAGGCCCACACATATTACAGGCTTTCCTTCCTTTGTACTCAACAGAATTTACATTAGAATCTGCGGGCCACCAATGCCAACCTAATTTTTCAAAAGTTTTTGCTATCAAATTTCCTTCTTCACCTAAAGGTAAAGGGGGCATTTGTTTAGGCAATCTTTTGGGATTAGCAGGGTCTCCATTAATACCAGATACACCCATCATTTCATCATTCTTATTATAAAAAGGTTCTAAATCCCAGTATGTTATAGGCCAATCATAAGCTACTCCGTCTAAAGTTTTAACTTTGAAATCAGATGGATGAAAACGTGGGGTACTTGCAGTCCAATGAATTGTACTCCCTCCAACAGCATTGAACATTAAAGGGTTAATATCTGAATTATTGGTATTTATTGGGTAATCATTAAGATCCTTTCTGACATTTGGATCAAAATTCCATCCATTTAAGGCCAATTCTTCCCAATTAGGATAGTTAACAGGGTATTCTTCTTTTTGTATTCTTGTGCCTTGTTCAAGGCATACTACTTTAAATCCAGCTTTAGATAAATCCCACATTACTGCTGCACCTGAAGCTCCTGCTCCAATAATTAAGATATCTGTTTTATCATGTTGAATTACCATTTTGATTTATAGTACTACATATTGGTAAGAAAAAACAAAAAATAATAATATAACTAGATAATAAGGATGTTAATAGTTTCATTCGTAAGATATATAAAGAATATTTTCTTATATGTTTTTATATTGATTAGATAATAAGTTAAAGTAATAATGTTGTTTGAAGTAAGAATTCAATCTCTTAAGTAAAAAATGAATCCCAATATTATATTGATATTATGCGATGATTTAGGATACGGTGATGTTAGTGCTTTAAACCCATATTCTAAGATCAAAACTAAAAATATTGACCAAATAGTTGAATCTGGTATTTCTTTTAATGACACTCATACATCTTCAGCAGTATGTACTCCCTCTAGGTATAGTTTATTAACTGGAAGATACAATTTCAGAAGTGCACTTAAAAGTGGTGTAAATTGGGGATACAGTCAACCCCTTATTGAAAATGAAAGGTTAACGCTAGCACAGATGTTAAAAAATTCTGGTTACTCAACCACAATGATTGGGAAATGGCATCTAGGTTTAGATTGGAAAACTAAGTCAGGTAAATATGTTAGTCAAGGTGGAGTAATAAATGAAAAGGATATTGATCCTAATATAGATTTTTCTTCTCCTGTACTTGGAGGACCTATACAAAATGGTTTTGAATATTTTTTTGGTATCCCAGCATCACTAGATATGGCTCCTTATGTATATCTTGAAAATGATATAGCTACTTCAATTCCAACTGAATCTAACTTTCAAAATTTTTCAGCAAATATTGATGGTTTGACAATAAAGCAACATGATAATAAAAACATTAAAGGAAGACCAGGGCCTGTGGATATGATGATGAAGCCAGACATAGTTTTGAAAGATATTACTAAAAGAGCTGTTGAAATTATTGATCGTGATTTTAATAAAAACTCTCCTTCATTTTTATATTTTTCTCTCACTGCTCCGCATACCCCTGTAAGTCCGAGCAAAGATTTTATTGGGAAATCAGGAACAAAGGATCAGTATTTAGATTTTGTACTTGAAGTTGATGATGTTGTAGGGCAACTATTATCAGCAGTGAAACGCACTTCTAATTATGATAATACCTTAATAATTTTCACTAGCGATAATGGTCCTGAAAGTTTTATGAAATTAAGACAAAAAGAAATAGAGCATTATAGTGCTGCGCAATTTAGAGGATGCAAGAGAGATAATTGGGAGGGCGGTCACAGAGTACCTTTTTTAGTTCAATGGCCAAATGAAATTACCCCTAAATCAGAATCAAATAGAATGATAAGTTTAGTAGATATATTTGCAACTATTTCAACAATTACAAAAAATAATTATGAAGATTCTACAGCAGAAGATTCATATGATTTTTCGAATGTTCTACTTAGTAAAGCTACGCCCAACTTTGAACGTGAATTCTTAATACATCACTCCGCATCCGGATTTTTCGGAATTAGAAATCATGAATGGAAACTTTTAATTCATGAAGGATCAGGCAGTGAAGATAATAACAGATCAATATATTCTGGTGAATTATCTAGCAATCAGAACAGTGATGATAAACAAAACTATGACCATAAAAAAGTCATTTCTTCAAAAGGGCCGATCCAACTCTATAACATATTAAATGATGAACATGAAGATAATAATCTATATTTAGAACATCCAGATATTGTTCAGGAACTTTCCACAAAGTTTCTTGAAATAATTAGAAATGGTAGAAGCACTCCAGGTATTATCCAGTCAAATTTCAATGAAGATAATTCATGGAGTCAAGTTATTAAATCAATTGATATTTTGTCTAAAGTTGGTGTAAAGGTTTGATAACTAAATTTATCAATTATATTAGTAAGTAAGATATAATTTATTATACTAATTTTGGGATATAACCTAAAAAATCTAAACCTCTAAATTTTCCTTCATAATCCATTCCGTAACCAACTATCCATTTGTTATCTTCGAGAACAAAGCAAGAGAAATCAGGTTCTAGTATGTTATTTCTTCTTCCTAATTTATCCAAAAGAACGGCTGTAAAAATTCCGGAGTTAGATATTTCTTTGACTTTATTACTTACAGTTACTAACGTTTCTCCAGTATCCATAATATCGTCAACGATTACACTTGGTGAATTTTTATCCAGACTATCAGATAAAAATTCATAACCATAGATCTTAGTTCCTTGTGATTGAGTACTATTACCATATGATTTTGCTATGATAGGGAACATTTTATAACAACCAGATCTGAGGTTTTCGAGTTCAAAGATCAAACTTGAAACAAACATCAAACCACCAGTTAATATTGGTATTAAATTTACTGAATCAGAATTCTTAAATTTGTTATCTATTTCTTTCGAAACCCTTTTTATTTCCTGGGCAATAAGTTTTTTATCCCATAAAACTTCTATGTCTGATAAATCTATATCATTCATTTTATTTGATTCCTTCAGGTAACTTCTTTCCAATTGATTCAGGCTGATTACCTCCTAAAATTGATATTATTACCTTCGGGATTGAACTTCCTTCCTTTCTATTTATATATTGGATAAATATTAATATAAAAATCATTAATGGAAAAGGTAACAGAGGTAGTATTTGCGATAAAGCAAGGGTAACAGACTGAGCTTTAATTGCTAGTACTTGTAAAAGACCAAATGAGTATGCCCCTGCAGCAGCTCTATAAGGATTCCATCCTCCAAATATAACTATTGCAAGAATGATCCAACCATAGTTAGCTGTATGGTTTTCAGACCATCCATATTTTGTATAAAGTGAAAAAGTTGCCCCAGCTAAACCCAGTAAACACCCACCTATAACTGTTCCGATTAGTCTCATTTTTTTTACATCAATACCTCTTGCATTTGCTGCTGTAGGATTTTCTCCTGATGCTCTGATAGATAAACCCAATCTAGTTTTATTTAAGAAAAACCAACTTAAAGGGATTAATATAATAGATAAATAAGTTATTAGAGAATGATTGAATAAAACCTTTCCAATAAAAGGAATTTCTGACAAAAGAGGAATTGAAAACTTCGTTACTATTGGACCATTAATTCTTACATAATCTTGTCCCATATAATTACTTAAATGAGTTAAAAGTATAGTAAGAATGAATCCAACAGCAATCTGGTCCATTCTTAACTTTATATCGCAATAAGAGATCACAATAGAAATGATCCCCCCACAAATTGCTGCGGATAAAAAACCTACTATAGCAAAATCTGTCAAATAACCAAACACAAATCCGCATAGAGCTGAGAACATAATAGTTCCTTCTGCAGAAAGATTTATAACACCACTTTTTTCAGATATTGTTTCACCTATCACAGCAATTACCAATGGTGTACTTAGAGATATAACTGTTACAAGAGTATTTTCAATCATCATGAGGGAATAGCCTTGATAATTTTTTTATAAAGAATTTTCTCAAAATTTATCCTTGAAAGAATAACCCAAACTAATACAAATGTTGCCTGAATTATTCCAATAATACTATGATCCAATCCTAATCTAATTTGAAGTTGACTCCCTCCTACTATCAATAATGCAAATAAAAAACTGACTATAAACGTTGTGTATACATTTCTTGAACAAATTAGTACTATAAGTATCGATAAAAATCCAAATCCTCCTGAGACTGAAGGTACTAATTTATGATATGTTCCCGAAGCTTGTGATAACCCTGCTAATCCAGCGATGCTACCAGCTATAATGAAAGATAATAAAATATATTTATTTGAACTGAAATAGAATCTACTTGTAGCTAAATCATTTATTCCCGTAGCTTTTAATTTAAGACCCAAGGATGTATTTTTCAGAATATATAAACTTATTATATAAACTGAGAAAATTATTAACATAAGCAAAATTGGAAAATTATATTCACCAAAAGTTGGAATCCAAGAAGCTTTATCGAATATATCTGTTCCACTAGTAGAAGCTATACCTTCTCTTTTCCATGGACCTATGATTAAAAAAATAACCAGACCTGAAGCGACAAAATCTAATCCTAAACCACTAAATATTTCATGAACTCTTCCCTTAACTTTTAAGAGTCCACAAATTAGTCCCCAAGAGCCTCCAAAAATCACAGCAAATAAAATTTGGACATATGGGGAAATAAAATGATCGCCTATAAATGATCTTGCAATTAATGTAGCACCAACCGCTCCCATAATTATTTGACCTTCAATTCCTATATTCCACATTCCTGCGGAAAATGTGTAAATCAAAGCTATTGAAGCTAATGATAATGGTACCCAAACTAATATGGTTCTAACTAATTTACTGTAACTACCAAGGGAACCGTAAATAATAGCATCGAAAACATTTAATGTAGAGATACCTAACAATGACAGTAAAAAAAAGATTATTACTAATGTAAAAAATAATCTAAAAAGACTTATAAATATGATCTCAAAATTTAATTGCATTTAAGCGATACCTGATACATAATTTTTAACCATATCTTTTGTAAGATTTTTGCTGTAATTTATATCCATAATACGTCTACCTGAAATTGAAAAAATTATATCTGAATACTCCCATATTTCATCTATATCTGTTGATGAGAACAAAATAGCAATATCTTTATTTTTTCTAGTTAAAATCATTTCCCATATAGTTTTTGCTGAGCTAAAATCTAGCCCTCTTGTGGGTTGTTCTAGAAGCAGGATAGATTGATTATCAGGAATTAAAGAAAGCATTAGTCTTTGTTGGTTACCACCTGAGAGTTCATTTATTTGGGTATTATAATTACCTTTAATGTTGAACTTTTTGATTTTTGTATCCGCTAGTTTTTTTACTTTGTTCCAATCAATAAAATTTGATTCTGAACTTGCAGAAAGAGCAAAATGTTCTAGTAAATTTAATTCATTAAACAATCCTTTTTCTAATCTATCTGCGGGCATATAGTAGTAAATATTTTTTGAAAAATAATATTCGGAGTTTTCAATTTTAGTTTCGGAGAATTCTTTTGAGAAAAAATTTTTAACAAATAAATCATTATATGAACCTTGTAACCCTGCAAATCCAATAACTGAGCCTATAGGAAAAGAGTACTTATTTAGGATATTTTTCTTCGACTTATCTTTTTCACTAACTAATATATTAAAATTTTCATTTGAATTAATTTTTTTTTGTTCTGGAGAGATAAGATTATTTTTTTCAAACATTATATTAATAATTTCATCTGCATCAAAAGGCTTAGAAATTTTATGTATAACTTTTCCAGATTTTAATATTGTTCCACTATCACAAATTTCCATAATTTCATCTAGTTTATGAGACACAAAAATAATGGTCATGCCTTCTTCTGATAATTGCCTTAAAGTTTGAAACATCATTGTTTTTTGTTCAAGAGAGAAAGCACTAGTAGGTTCGTCTAAGATAATTATTTTTGCGCCATTATAAAGTAATCTTATTAGTTCTATTTGTTGTCTTTGTCCTATAGATAAATTACTGGTTTTATCTTCGAGTTTTATATTAACTTTATATTTTGTTAATAAATTGATAATTTTTTTTCGACAATCTTTTAAATTTTTGTATAGATTTTTCTCTTTTATTCCTACTAAAAAACTCTCAAAAACAGAAAGGTTTGAAAAATCTAGAGGATCTTGATTTAATAGACCAATACCCATATCCACAGAAGTTTTAGGGGAGCCCAATTTAAGGTAATTATTATCTATTAAAATTTTTCCTTTATCAGGATTTAATTGTCCAGATATAATCTTTACTAAAGTTGATTTACCTGCTCCATTTTCACCTAATAATGCGTGGATTCCAGATTCGATAGAAATATTTATATTTGAATTTGCTGTGAGGTTACCGAATGATTTATATATATTTATTATTTCTATCTTCATAGAGAATATGGGCTTCTCATTTAGAGAAGCCCTTTTATTATTATTTACTATCTCCTGTCATACCCATTAACAGTTGAGATGTATACCATATTTCGTTGTCTGATGCTTCTTTACCTTCAGCCAAATAAGTAGTTCCATCTTGGAAATTAAGTGGTCCTTTGAATAAATTTAAGTCTCCAGAAGCTAGTTCTTTTATAAATTTATCAAGATCATTTTTTTCTTCATCCGATAAACCATTACCCATTTTGAACCCTATAGATGAAGTGTCTTTATTATTTAGATCATCCCAATCAGGTCCAGCCCATGTAAATTCAGATATAAAATTATCATTAGCTACATTTTTTGCGACCTTCAGATATTCTGGTCCCCAATTAAAGTATGGAACTCCTAAGCATACTTCAGGAGCTGTATCACAAGAATTTTCATAATCATAACCCACTACATACACATCTTGGCCTTCAGCAGATCTTTGACTAGTTACTACTAAAGCTTCAGGAGTATCTATATGAGAGATTATTACATCAGAACCTGCATCAAAAAATTCATTCGCAACCTGTGTAGGGTCAGCTGTTACACCAGGAATATGAAACCAAAATCCAATCCATACTACATCAAATTTTAATTCTGAATCACCTTTCCAACAATGTTCTGCTCCTAGATAAGCAGCATTAGCTAATCTTCTTGTTTCATCATTAATTAGTGGACCTAAGAAGCTAAGATGTCCATTTTTAGATTTCAGTGCAGCGGCACAACCTGCCATCATTTTTCCATATTCCATTTTCCCCATTATATTTCCTAAATTTTCTAGATCTGGTCTATATCCTTTACCTTCTTTATGGGCACTATCTCCAGATGACCAGATCATTGGGACATCAGGAAATTTTTCAGCAGCTGTAAGAATTCCATCCTTCATGTCATCTGATGTAGCAAATATTAGTTGAGCACCTTCATCTATCATATCTGAGACTACTTGATCTACTGTTAAATTGGGGCTATCCGCAGGATTAATTAAATCAGCAACTATCATTTTTCCTCCAGATTGTTGCTCTATATATTGACCTCCTTCATAGTGTGCCTGAGACCATCCTTTATCATCTTTTGGTCCTACCAGAACCATTCCAAATTTAAAATCTGCTCCGATTTTTTCTTCACTTTCATCAGATGTACAAGCGAAGGCTGAAAAGCAAAGCAACATTAGAAGTAATAATTTAATTGTGAAATTCATTTTTAGTCCTCAAGTAATATTTTTTTTGATAAAAAAACAATATCATTTGCCCCATAAAAAATCACTTAAAATTGTGGAATTTTAAAAATTTATAATAATGTTTAATGATCTTATTAAGATATGGTAAAAATTTAGTGATGTAGCTGATAATATTTTTTCTTATATTAAAAGCTTTCTTGTTAGATCCTTAAAATTAGTTGCTACTATATCGTATTTATTATCAGGAGGAATTTTGATCATATTGTTTGAATCTTTTCCTACTTTTTTACCACTATTAGCATCGAGGCCTATAGATTCATTTGTTAGTATATAATGATTTTTTACAACTTCTTGTTCTTCATGCACATGAATATAAGCTGTGCGTAATCCGGCTTTACCAGCAGCTTTTAAATCATTTTCATGTGCTGCACACATCATAACTTCTTCTGGATATAGACCTAAAAGTTCAACAGCTTTCAAATAGGCCTTAGGATTAGGTTTATAACTTCCTAAAAATTCACATGAGAAAATTCCATCCCATGAAATATTATTATGCTTTGAAGATGAGATTGCTATTTTCGTGGATAAAACTGTTAATACAGTTACCTGAAATTTGTTTCTAAGTTTATTTATAGTTTCTGGAGCATCAGGCCAAGCGTTTAATTTATGCCAAATGGTATTAAGTTGTTTTTTTTCATTAATACTCATATTCCAGTTGTATTCATCTAGAACAATATCTAAAGCTTCAAGATGTAGTTGGTCTGCATTTTTCCATGGAGTCTTATATTCTTTTGCGTGTTGAGAAAGAAGTTCAAACATCTTAAAACGCCATTTATTGGTAAATGTTGTGGTATCAATTTTTTTGGATTTAGAGTTTGATAAATTAGTTATCTCTTCTTTGATAGTATAATGCCAGTCAAATATAGTACCTCCAACATCCCATGTAAGTGCCTTTACTTTATTTAGATCAAAATTTGACAACTTGTATCCCTTAAACACTAGGAAATTATAAGATGAATTAAGTATTTTATAGAATTTCTTCTACTTGTATACTCTTGATATTATTATATTCATAAAAGAATAAAATCAATTTAGTTATAGTCATATTAAATTATAATATTGTTATTTATTCATGAGGTATTTATGAAACTTTCTCCAGAAAATATTAACCAGTTTAATGATGAAGGTTATTTATTTTTTCCTGAATTATTCTCAAAAAAAGAGATAGCTAAATTGCAAAATGAAGTCCCAAAAATATTAGCTAGAACAGGTCCAGAAATAATTCGAGAAAAAATGGATAATAAAGTAGCGAGATTAGCATTTGGGGTACATTCTTATTCAGACCCTTATAATCGAATGATGCTACATCCAAGAATGTTGGAGCCAGTAAAGCAATTATTAAATGATGATGTTTATTTACATCAAAGTCGATTAAATCCTAAATATGGTTTTGGTTCCGGAGGAGGATGGGATTGGCATCAAGATTACCCTCCTTTTAAATATATCGATGGAATGAGAGACCCAAAATGTATAATGGCATCCATATTCATAGATGATTGTACTCCGGTAACATCACCATTATTAGTTATTCCTGGCTCACATAAAAATGGATTAATTGAATCTAAATTACATGAAGATGCTAAGAAAGATGGTGGTTATGCTTTACATCATATAGATAATAATACTCTTGAAAATTTGGCAAATGAAAGCACAATAGAACCAGTAATGGGGCCTGCTGGTTCAGTAGCATTTGTTATATGTACTTTAGTTCATGGATCAGGTAATAATGTATCTCCTTGGAGAAGAGCAATTCTTTATATGAATTACAATACAGTTAGTAATGCATGTACCGAAGCATCTCGTCCATGGTTTCAAAATAACAGAGATTTTACACCATTAAAATCTTTGGATGATGATTGCCTTACATACTAGTTTTTTATTTACTAATTTTTCTTGAAATTATTTTTTTTGTTCGATAATCTTATAAAAAATTTATTTAGGAGATTAATATAAAATCGAAAAAAGTTAACCTTTCAAGAACAAAAACGAGTGATTTTGGATCTTCAGGAAGGTATGGACATGATTCTAGTAAATTTTATTCTGGAAAATTATATAAGGATATATCCTATAAAAAAGAAATTTATTCTGAATCAGATTTACCGGATACAACATTGAACAAAATCTTTCACCAATCTAGTGAAAGTATGAATGAAATACCATCTTCTAGTATTCACTTAATGGTTACTTCTCCTCCTTATAATGTAGGGAAAATTTATGATGAAGATTTGAGTCTAGATGAATACAGAGCATTTATTAAAAAGGTAATGTTAGAAGTTTATCGTTGCTTGATTCCGGGAGGTCGTATTTGTTTAAATATAGCTAACTTGGGAAGAAAACCATATATACCTTTAGAAGCATACATTACTGAAGATTTGGTATCGTTAGGTTTCTTAATGCGTGGACAAATCATATGGGATAAATCGATGAGTTCAGGAGGCTCCACCGCTTGGGGTAGTTGGATTTCAGCTTCTAATCCTACCTTAAGAGATATTCATGAATATATACTTGTTTTTTCTAAAGGTGATTTTTCTCGGAAAAAAAATTCAAATCGGGATTCTACAATAACTAGAGATGATTTTTTGGAACTAACAAAAAGCATATGGAGATTTCCATCTGAATCAGCCAAAAGAATAGGTCACCCTGCACCATTTCCTATTGAGTTAGTTAGGAGGTGTATAGAACTATTTTCTTTTTCAAATGATGTTATTCTTGATCCTTTTATGGGATCGGGTACTACAGCCATAGCTGCACTTAAATCTGGAAGACGCTTCGTAGGATATGATATAGATTCAGAATACATAGAGTTATCTGACAAAAGAATAAAACATTGGAAAACAGAAAATGTATGATTTAGTTATAAAAAATGGTAGAGTTATTGATCCTGAATCTAGATTCGATAAAGTTACAAATTTAGGGATTATTTCAGGTAAGATACAGTTAATATCGGATGAAGAAATTTTAGGAGAAAAAGAGTTTGATGCCTCTAGCTTAGTTGTTGCTCCAGGTGCAATAGATCTTCATTCTCATGGTCAAGATAAAGAAAATTATCGCATTCAAGCTAATGATGGTGTCACCACAGCTCTAGAATTGGAAATTGGAGTAGCTGATATTACAGGTTGGTATTCTGAAAGAGAAGGAAAATCTTTAATTAATTTTGGAGCTAGTATTGGGCATATACCTGTAAGAATGCAAGTGATGAGAGATCCTGGAGGAATGTTGCCATTAGCTGATGGGGCATATAAAGAGGCTTCAAAAGAAGAAATCAATCAGATGAAAAATTTAATGCGTGAAGGATTTGAAAATGGTGCTCTTGCTATGGGATTTGGTTTAGCTTATACACCTATGGCTACTAGATGGGAAGCTATAGAAATGTTTAGAATTGCATCTAATTATGGTGCTTCATGTCATGTTCATATGAGAGGAATGGGTCATAAAGAACCACTAAATAGTATAGAAGGTTTATCGGAGCTTATAGCTGCCTCAGCAACTAGTGGTGCACCTCTACATTTAGTACATATAAATAGTAGTGGACAAAAAGCAGTTGAGAGTTTATTACAAATGATTGAAGAATCTAGATCAAATGGTATAGATGTAACAACTGAGTGTTATCCATATGCTGCAGGTATGACTTTAATTAGTTCTGCAATTCTCGATGAAGGATGGAAAGAAAAACTTGATATTGGTTATGAAAATTTGGAATGGGCAGAGACTGGAGAAAGACTTACGGAAAGAACTTTTGCTGAATATCGTGAAATTGATGGAATGGTAATAATGCATTCCATGCAGCAAGATTTAGTAGATATGGCTGTAATGAGTCCTTTAACTGCAATTGCCTCAGACGGCTATATTAATAAAGGTAAAGGGCATCCTAGAACTGCTGGATGTTATAGTAAGGTACTAGGTGATTATGTAAGACGATCTAATGGACTATCATTGATCGAAGCCCTACGTAAGACTTCTCTTATGCCAGCTGAAAGATTAGAATCTTTGGCTCCAGCGTTTAAAAATAAAGGCAGAATTAAAATTGGTGCTGATGCCGATATCATCGTATTTGATAAAGATAAACTATCTGATAGATCAACATATCAAAATCCCACACTACCGCCAGAGGGTATGAAATATGTGTTTGTTAATGGAGTGGGAGTTATTATTAATGGTGAACCTCAAGTAAACCAAATGCCAGGGAAGGGAATTCGTTCTAATTAGAATCTAAAGATCTAATTTAGAGTTAATTTTTACATATGTTTTTGTATTTGGATATTATAATTTAAAATCATAGGATTTATTTTGAAAACAATTAAAGAAATATCCAGTGAAATGAATTTAGATTATTCTTCACTAGAACTATATGGCAATGATAAAGCAAAAATTCCACTTACATTGTTTGATCAAAAAACTCAAAACGATCAAAATTCCTTAATTGTAATTACTGCTATTACTCCTACGCCTGCTGGTGAAGGTAAATCTACAACTGCTGTTGGATTAACACAAGGTTTAGCTAAAATTGGCGAAAAACCAATCTTGACAATTAGACAACCATCTTTAGGTCCTGTTTTTGGTAATAAAGGAGGTGGTACAGGAGGAGGTAAATCTACTGTACAACCTGCGGTTGATATAAACTTGCACTTTACTGGAGATTTTCATGCTATTCAATCTGCACATAATCTCTTAGCAGCTACAGTAGATAACTCTGTTTATCGAAATAAACTTAATGGATTAGATGTTGATGGAATAAATTTTGGAAGGGTGATTGATTCTCAAGATAGATCATTAAGGAATATTTCAATAAATATTGGAGGTAAATCTGGTAGAGGTACAAAAAATTCTGGGTTTGATATTTCTTCTGCTTCAGAAATAATGGCTATTTGTGCATTGTCTACATCCTATGAAGATCTTAGATATAGATTAGAAAATATTATAATCGGATGGACAAAAGATAATACTCCTGTCTTTGCAAAAGAAGTAGGTTGTGTAGGCTCAATGATGGCATTGTTAAGAGATACTTTGAAGCCAAATTTAGTTCAAACTGTTGAAGGTCAACCAGCTATTGTCCATATGGGTCCATTTGGTAATATTGCCCATGGATGTTCATCAATAATAGCGGATAGATTAGCGTCAGTTTCTGGAAATTTTGTGATAACTGAAGCGGGATTTGGTGCAGATTTAGGGTTCCAAAAATATATGGATATTAAAGTTAGACAGGGTGGTATTTTCCCAAGATGTGCTGTAATAGTTGTAACTACTAAAGGTCTTAAATGGCATGGTGGAGTTAATATTGAATCTCTTACTGAGAAAAATTCTTCTGCAATTGTTTCTGGTAGTAAAAATTTAGAAAATGCCATCAGAATAGTTAAGTTATATGGTCTACCTTCAGTAGTAGCGATAAATAAATTTCATTCTGATTCAGATTCTGAAATAGAATTAATTAAAAAATTATCTAAAGATTATGGCGCTGATGGGTGTGAAATTTCAGATAGTTTCAACTTAGGTGGTAACGGGACAGTAGATTTAGCCGAAACTGTTGCTGAGATATCTAAAAAAAATAAAAAACATTCGAAATTGCTTTATAACGATAATGATTCAGTTTTTGAAAAAGTAGAAATTATGGCAAAAAAATTATACAAAGCTAAAAATGTTGAATGGTCAACCGAAGCTAAAAAAAGTATAAAAACTATTGAAGAAAACAAAATGAATTATCCAATTTGTATGGCTAAAACTCATTTATCTTTATCTTCAAACCCAAAATTAAGAAATGCTCCAACTGAACACATACTACCTATAAAAAAAATAAAAATACTTTCTGGGGCACAGCAGATAGTAACTTTGGCTGGGAATATAATAACTTTGCCAGGTCTACCTGAATCTCCAAATGCTAATACTATAGATTTAACTTCAGATGGTGAAATTACAGGGATATTGAGTACATAAATTTTTGTATATTATGACAATTCTTTCTTTAAGAATTCAATAGTTCTTTTTGATGAGAGTTCAGCAGCATGTTTATCATAAACTTCTGGACGATCGTCATTACAAAATGCGTGCTCTGTTTCAGGATAAATATAAAAATTATTAACTATACCTAATTTATCTAGTGTTTTTTTTAATTCTGGTACTTGATCTGTTACTGGATCATTTTCAGCATAATGCCCTTGGATAGAGCAAGTAACTTGGTTCCAATCAGGGTCCCCTTTAGTAAGTACACCATAGTAAGGTACAGCTGCATCAACTACTTGCATTGCTGCTAGATATAATGACATTCCTCCACCCATACAATAACCAACACAACCTACTTTACCAGTTATGTTTCCTTCATGATTACTTATAAACCTACTAGCAGTTTTAAGAATATTTGCAGCATTAGGCATTTCTAATTCATGCATTAATGTCATAGCATGATCTGGCTCTTCTGCAGTAGTTCCTTCATAGAGATCTGGAGCGAATGCAATAAATCCATTTTCTGCAAACATATCAGTTTGTTTTTTTATATGGTCAACTAAACCCCACCATTCCTGTATTACAATTAATCCAATTCCTTTGCCTGATTTAGGTAGCGATAAGTAACCTTTCAGAGAAATTTGGTTCTCTTCATATTGAATAATTTTTCCATTCATTATTATTTCCTTTATATAAATAAAAATTTAGTTACAGTTTGACGTTTTCGATAATCTTATTAGAATATAAAAATAATATAAAGGAGTTGGAGTTAAATTGAAAATTATTCTAGCTGGTTGCGAATATTCTGGTACTACTACACTCGCGCATTCAATTGATGACTGGATGTTTAAGAATATGGGGACTAGGTTTTCTCTAATTCATGATCATTGGAAAATTCCACATACTTCAGGACATCCAGATGATACTACTAAAGAAGAACAAAACTGGCTTCTTAAATCTTCTCCCAAAATTATGGAGATGCATCAACGACATAGTATTTATTATCATATACAACCTGCTACTTGGGATAGACCTGATTGGATGGCTGTTGGGTTACATATAGAAGATTCGGTATATGGCCCTATGTATTTTGGTTATGGGTTACCTGGGACTACTCATGATCGACTTTTAGATATGCATCGAATGGAAAGATCTATGCTTAGGTTTACTGAAGATTTAGTATTGGTAAAAGTGACTGCTTCTACTGAGACAATAAAAAAAAGAATGAAACATTCTCCTCATCCTAATCAGATAGTAAAAAAAGATGATATAGAAAAAGTAATCCTTAAGTTTGATGAATTGATAGATTGGTCTCTTATTCCTAATAAAATTACTGTCGATACAACATCAAAAACAAAAATTGAGTCTCTAGAAGAATTTATAAAAGGAATTGTGCCATTCTTCTCTGATACTGATCGATCCAGAATAATTTTTAATAAGAATAAAGATATTATTTAGAATCTATTTAATTTAAATGATTGTATTAATTAAATGGTTATATTAAAAAAAGTAAATAGAAATCCTTGGCATGTTTTTTGGATACTTGCATGTGCTAATTTGCTGGTCTCATTTGATATGTTTTTTTTGAATGTTGCTTTACCAACAATTGCAAATGACTTTAATCTTCCACTATCTAGAGCAGCATGGATAGCACTCTCCGGCATATTAACAATTGGTGCCTTTTTGCTACCTGCCGGTAGTATTTCGGATAAATTTGGAAGAAAACGTATGCAACTTATCGCAATAGGTTTAATGTTTATAGGCTCAATAGTTGCAGCAATAGCTCCGACACCATTAATGCTAATAATTGGTCGGATACTATCCTCATCTGCAATTGCCATTATTCATACGCAGAACATGTCAATCATAGGTGCTGTTTTTCCTGATACAGAAAGAGGAAAGGCTATTGGTTCAACAGTAGCAGTATCATCAATCGGATTTCTTATAAGTCCTTTGGTTGGTGGATACTTAATTAATTTTGTTGCTTGGCAATCTGCATATTGGTTGATAGCATTCCTTACAATACCAGTTTTTATAATTTCCATATTAATTTTGCAAGAATCTCAAGTTAGTTATCAAAGAATTGAAAAAAAACTCAACTTTGATTGGATTGGCGCTGTTCTAATTGCATTCGGAATATCTTTGGCGGTTATTGCACTAAATGAAGGTAATGATCAAGGATGGTTATCTCTAATTATTTTAGGAATGATTGGTGGAAGTTTTTTATGTTTAGTTGCATTTGTTTTATGGGAGTTAAATATCCAAGATCCTCTTTTTGAATTTCAATATTTTGCTAGTAAATTATTTAGTTATTCTCTTATAGTTCGATTCTTTGCCTTTTTTGGATACGCTACAGGATATTTTGTTCTTCCTTTCTACATACAAGATATCAAAGGGTATGGAGCTGATATTGTAGGAATTGTTATTTTTACAGCACCAGTTGGGTTGGGGATCGGGTCATTCATTTCAGGAAGAATTGAGAATAAACGAATACCTATGATTTTCTTAGGTCTAATGTTAGCTACTTTAGCTAATATTTTATTTGTTTTAGCTTTATCAATTAATTTAAATCCATTTATATTTGCAGGGGTAAATTTAATTGCTGGACTAGGTTTCGGAATATGGTTAGCTCCTCTATGGGCATTATCATTGGCATCTACCGATCAATCTTCTTATAGTTTAGGCGCTGCTATTCAGAATCTTATAAGAAATACTTCTATGTTATTTGCAACAGCTACATCTACAGCAATTATCTCCTCAATAATGATAGCTAGAGGTTTCGTTGGAGATCTAAGTGATATATCAAATGATTCAAGTGGTAATTCTGCAAGAGCTTTCATACTAGGAGCACAGATAGTATTTAGTATCTCTGCTATTTTTGGAATAGGGACAATGTTAGCCACTATTTTAGTTCGTAATCCAGAAAAATCATAAAATAAACTCTGATATTCTATATATTTTAAGTAGAACTTGAAATTTAGAAGATAATCTTGATCATAAATATTATGATAACTTTTTCGTTTACTAGAATGTTTTTGTATTATAATGATTTCAAAAGACTAATATTTTAGATAAATTTGTATTTACTACCATAAAAAAGGATAAAGGGATTTAGAAAATGAAAATGTATATAAATGGAGAATGGGTATCTCGAAATAATCTACAAGAAGTAATAAACCCATTTGATAATTCGATTATTGATACAGTCCCTTCGGCATCTGTAGAGGATGTATCCTTGGCGGTTGATAGTGCTGAGAGAGGATTTCAGGCTATGAAAAAAATAAGTTCATGGGATAGATATTCAATGCTTATGAAAGCTGCTGATTTGATTGAAGAAAGAAAAGATGATCTTGGAAGGACAATAACTCTTGAAGAAGGTAAAGTTATTTCGGAAGGAATGATGGAAGTTGATAGATGTAAGCAGACTATTATAGTTTCAGCTGAAGAAGCAAAGAGATTAAATTCAGAAGTTCTCCCTTTAGATGCTGCACCCGGTAATTCAGGGAAATTTGGATTTACTTTACGTGTCCCTGTAGGAATAGTTGCAGCTATTAGTCCATTTAATTTTCCGTTAAATCTAGTCGCACATAAGATAGGTCCTGCGCTAGCAGCAGGAAATTCTGTTGTACTAAAACCTGCGTCTGATACTCCACTTTCTGCTCTTAAATTAACTGAAATTATGCTTGATGCAGGATTCCCACCTGAGTCAATTCAGTGTATCACTGGTCCTGGAAGTGTTGTTGGAAACCCTTTAGTTGCTAATCCTAAAGTGAGAAAGGTTACATTTACTGGAAGCCAAGAGGTTGGAGAAGTTATTTGTAAAACTGCTGGTTTAAAAAAAGTGACAATGGAATTAGGTTCAAATAGTCCTTTAGTTGTTTTACCAGATGCAGACCTTGAAAAAGTCGCTCAAGCTACAACTACAAGTGGTTTTTCAAATGCTGGGCAAGTTTGTATTTCTACCCAAAGAGTTATAGTTGATGAGTCAGTATATGGTGATTATTTAGATGCATTAGTTCCCGTTGTTGAAAATTTAACAATTGGGAACCCAATTAATGAGCCAGTTAAATTAGGACCGATGGTACGGGAAAATGATGCTGTTAGAGTTACTGAATGGATAGATGAAGCTGTATCAGAAGGGGCAAGATTACTAACTGGAGGAGATAGAGATAAAGCTGTTGTTAGTCCAGCGATAATTGCAGATGCTAAACCTGATATGAGAGTTTGTAGAGAGGAAATTTTTGGTCCTGCTGTAACTGTAATGCCTGCTAAAAATATAGATCACGCAATAGAATTAGCAAATGATACAAGATTTGGATTATCTGCAGCTTGTTTTACTGAGAATCTAGATAATGCATTAAGATTTGCATTGGAAGTTCATTCTGGTAACTTAAACATTAACTTTGGAACACAATTTAGAGCAGATTTCATGCCGTATGGTGGACTTAAAGATAGTGGTATGGGTAAAGAGGGACCCAAATATGCTATTGAAGAAATGACTGAATTGAAAATGGTCGTGATTCATAGATAGATATTATTTGTGAGTATCAATAATCAAGAAAAAACTAAGGTTATTTTTGATACTGATATAGGCTCAGATATTGATGATGCAATTGCATTGGCATATTTATTGGCCCAGGAAGAATGTGATTTATTAGGAATTACTACTGTTTCTGGTGATACTATCAAAAGGGCTAAGTTGGCAAGTATTTTTTGTAAAATAGCCAAACAAAAAGTTCCAATTATTGCAGGTCAAGAAAATAGACTTGATGGATCTTCTCGTCAACCTAAAGTACCTCATTCCTTAGTTTTATCTAAATGGGAACACGAGTCTAAGTTTAGTAAAAAAAATCCTGTTGAATTTATTGCTGAAATAGTACGGAAATATCCGCACCAAATAGTTTTATTAGCTGTGGGGCCAATGACTAATATTGCATCTCTTTTTTTAAAATATCCAGATATACCTCCATTACTTAAATCGTTAAGATTAATGGCGGGTAGTTTTTTTTCTGTGGAAGATGCACCTATAGCTGAGTGGAATGTATATTGTGATCCGAAGGCAGCACAAATAATTTACGGTACATCAGTCTCATCACACACATCTATTGGACTTGATGTCACATTAAAATTAGATATGAATCCAGAGGAAGTAAGTAAACGATTTAGTCATGATTTATTGAAGCCAATAATTGATATGTCTGATATTTGGTTTAGTGAACGAGAAAAGATATTCTTTCATGATCCTTTGGCTGCATTGACCATATTTGAGGATAATGTATGTACTTATTCAAATGGATTAGTTTCTATAAAGCGTTCAATGGATAGATTAGACGGTATAACCGGTTTAACAGAAAATAATAACGGTCCCCATAGTATAGCCACAACAGTTAACAAAGAAATATTTTTTGAATCCTACTTTAGGGTATTTGAAAACAAAATCAAATAATTGTTATATATATCCTACAATTCATATAAATAGAAGTATTTACACCACATAATATTATCTATAATATTTATCTAGAAGTAAAAATAAAAGGAGTTCATTATGACAAAAATATTATTTATTCTAGCTTTTTCTTTATCTGCATTTTCTTTATTTGGGTTTTCTAGTGTTAGCGCTGAGGTTTCTGATATAGAGGAAAGTGTAATTCAACCTTATATGGTAAATTTAGATAATAATTTTTCTGATCCATCTGTTTCTTTGAATAAAATTTATGGTGATGATTGGTATGCAAGATAAATCTGTGAGAAATATTTGTGAGACACTTCAAACCGTTTTCATAAGAAGTGCCTCGCAACTATTTTCTCAGATTTTCTAATCAGTTATTATTACTATGGACGGTTATACCGTATTCTTTACCTTCAACTCTTACATGATAATCAGGCGATTCTGATTTATCTTTCACATCCTTTGAATATCTTATTCCCATTTCACCTTTACCTTCAAGAAAAGCTATACCTTTAGACCCACAAGTTGCCGAAATAAATATATTTTCATCTGTAATTTCTATATTTTTTTCTTTGAGTAATTTTTTATGATAATTTATTCCAATTTTAGGATTGTCATCATTAAGATCATGAATATCTTCTTTAGTGGGATTAAGTTTCAACTGTTCTGATGCTATTTGAACTATTTTGGGATCAGGATTCGTTGGGGTTTTTCCAAAATATCCAAGAATCATTTTTCCATAATTCTCCGATATTTTTGACCATTTTTCTTCTATTGTATTTGTAAATGCTTGCTGAAAATAAAATTGTGAAACTGGGGTAACTGATGTTCCATATCCACCTTTTGCGACTACATCTCTCATATTTTCAATAACTTTACCAAATAATTTAAGTGAATTGTTATCTCTCATCATTTGTGTGTTAGCTGTTAGTGCTCCTCCTGGCATTGGAGAAAAAGGAATTATTGGATTTACTGTATTTGCTTCAGGAGGTAAATAATATTTTTCCATTTTATCTATGAATAACTTTTCAACTTCCAATATTTTTTCCTCGTCAATATCCAAAGTATATTTAGTGCCCCGTAATCTTTGCCACATAGTTAATATATCCACTTGTGACGTTCCACCACTTACTGGTGCCATTGCCAGATCAATCATATCGGCACCTGCCTCAATTGCAGCTAAGTTGCATGCTACTCCCATTCCTGCAGTGTCATGGGTATGAAATTGTATCATTGTATCTTTAGGCAACAATTCCCTAGTTTTTTTAATTGAATCGTAAACTATCGAAGGTGGAGTGGTGCCTGAAGCATCTTTGAAAGCTATACTGTCAAAAGGTATATTTGCATTTAATATTTCCTTAATTTTATCTGTATAGTAATCAGCTGAATGATAATATTTTTCATTTAAGCTTGGAGGTAATCCCATCAATGCGATGGTAATCTGATGTTTTAATCCTGCATTTGTAATACATTCGCCAGAATATGATAAATTCCTAATATCCATCAAAGCGTCAAAATTTCTTATAGTGGTTACTCCATGCTTTTTAAATAATTTTGCATGAAGATCGATTATATCCCTGGATTGAGATTCTAATCCTACTACATTTACTCCTCGGGCTAATGTTTGAAGATTTATATTTTTTCCTACAATGTTTCTACATTGATCCATCATTTCAAAAGCGTCTTCTTGACAGTAAAAATATAAACTCTGAAATCTTGCTCCACCTCCTATTTCAAAATTATCATTTCCAGCTTCAACGGCTGTTTCTAATATAGGTAGGAAATCTTCAGTTTTTACTCTTGCTCCATAACAAGATTGAAAACCATCACGGAATGAAGTGTCCATAAATTTTATCTTTTTCATAACGCTTAATTGTAAGTTATGGATTATCTTTAAGATATCTAAGTAGTATGAAAATCAATAATTCAGATATAAATATTTTAGGGGCGGGTGTTTTTGGTCTATCTATTTCTATTGAAGCGGTAAAAAGAGGTTATTCTGTATGTGTTTTAGATAGAGATATACCTGGGAAAGAAGCATCTATTTGGGCATTAGGAAGGATAGATCCACTAATTAGAAGCACATATGCTCCTAAAGCAAAAGATCCTAAGAATAATAATTCAATTGGTTATGGCAAAAAAATCATTTCTAATAATACTTCCTTGGAACAAGATTTATTAGCTAAAGAATCTTATAATTCTATGCTGAAATTTATTCCAGAACTTCAAGATATTACAAAATTAGATTTGCAATATGATGATCGGCCAACTTTGCAATTTTTAAATTCAGAGGAAGATTTAAAGGTTGCAGAAAAAAATTCTACAGAATGGTTAAAGCAAGGTTTTAAAAATGAAATAATATTTCAAGGTTCCCATAATAATTATTATTCAAGATACAATATAGGTCCACATGGAGCTATGTTATTAGAAGGTCCTTTTTTTATTGATTCTTATAGTTATCATAAAGCTCTTTACTTGTATGCTAAAAAAATTGGAGTCAATTTCATTGAAGGAAATATTATTAAGTCTGAAATAAAATCTAAAGAGATTATTACTTATGCAGAATCAGGAGAATTTTTTTCAGAAAATTTAATTATATCTCTAGGTCCATGGATTGGAGAATATTGTAACACTATGGGATATAAAGTTCCGATCTTTCCTCAAAAAGGTGAAATTCTTCGCACTACCTTACCCTCTTCTGATCCTTTTTCTGAACATTTAATTGGTAATTGTTCCTTAATACAAAAAAAAGATGGTGATATATGGATAGCCGCTACTACTGAAAATTGTGGTTTTGATAGAAATCCAACAGATAAAGCAAAAAAATCTTTATTAAATGAGGCAATAAAAATGATGCCAGATATGAGTACTGCGATAATAAAAAAACAGACTGTATGTTTTCGTCCTGTTACATTTGATGATATGCCTATAGTAGATTCTTTGGATCGTGAAAAAAAAGTATTTATTGCGGGAAGTGGAGGTGGTTCTGGGATAATGCGATCAAAAATAATCTCTGAAATGATGATGAATATTTTAGATGGGGATAATAATTCACTGCTTTCAGGTATATCATTGAAGAGGTTTAAAAAATAATAAATAATTTTATGAAGATAAAATTTAGTAACGGTGTTTAGATTTGTTAGAAAAAGAAGAAATAAAAATAGGTGTTAAGTGTACAGGTAAAGTTTCTCGAATTATGAGTTATGGAGCTTTTGTAGAAATTTCAGAAGGAAAAGATGGCTTATGTCATATTAGTGAATTTTCTACTGCAAGAATAGAAAATCTTGAATCAATAATTACTGTTGGTGATCCTTTGGAAGTGATGATATTAAATATAGATGATCAAGGAAGAATAGATTTGTCCCATAGGGCGGTTGCATTTGATGAAGATTTTGAAACAGTCAAAGAAAGAAGAGATACTGCTAGAAAAAGAAGTTTCAATAGAGGTTCAAGGGATAATTACAGAGGAGGAGGTTCTGGAGGTAGAGGTGGTTACGGAGGTTCAAGAGACAATTACAGAGGAGGATCTGGTGGTAGAGATAGAGGAGGTGATTTAGGAGGATCAAGAGATAATTATAGAGGAGGATCTGGTGGTAGAGATAGAGGAGGAGATTTTGGAGGATCAAGAGATAATTACAGAGGAGGATCTGGTGGTAGAGATAGAGGAGGTTATGGAGGATCTGGTGGTAGAGATAGAGGAGGTTATGGAGGAGGATCCAGAGGTAGAGATAACTCTAGGGGAGGATCTAGTGGTAGAGATAGAGGAGGTTATGGAGGATCAAGAGATAGAGGTAGAAATTTCAGGTAATCCCAAACCAACTCCAAATTATACGCACATATTAATGCTAGGTTTGTACATAAGATATTAAATCAATTATTTTAGTAATTAAATTTTATTAAGACTTTTTATGTCGTTTATTTTTGAAATAATATCCAATACTCCTGATATTTCAATTATTACATTTTTTATACTTTGTATAGTAAGTTTATTTACATCAGCTGTTTCTGCTTCATTTGGTCTAGGAGGTGGTTCTATGTTAATTGCTGTTCTTGTCAATTTATTAAATCCTATAGCAGTTATTCCAATCCATGCAGTTATACAATTAAATTCTAATTTTTTTAGAGCATTAATTATGTGGCGCCATATTCAATTTAATGGAATGATACCATTTTTTTTAGGGAATTTAATTGGGTTATCTGTTGGAGGTCAAATAGCATTTAATATTCCCGGATATTTATTGCAGGGAATTATAGGTATTTTTATACTCTATTCATTATGGGGATCAGGATTAAGTAAAATTAGTAAAAAATCTTCGAAAATTTCTTTTTTAGTAGGTATTATCACTTCTTTTACTACTATGTTTGTTGGGGGAACTGGTGCTTTATTAGGACCTTATATAAAGGGTATAACAAATGAAAAAAGAATAACTGTTGCTACACATGGTGCGTATATGTCATTGCAACATGGTATAAAGATAATTATTTTTGGTTTATTAGGTTTTACTTTTACACCTTATATTTTATTGATAATTTTTATGATTATATTTGGAGTTATTGGTACTTGGGTTGGTAAATATATTTTAAATTGGATGCCTGAAAAATTCTTTTCTTTTGGGTTTAATTTAGTATTAGTTATTTTAGCTATTGGTTTAATTTATGAGCCTATAAAATATTGGATTAGTAATACTTAAATTATGAAAATAAGATCGATCAAAGCTATTTATCCTAATTTTAATCATGTAGAGAATTCATGGCGAACTCATCTTTGGCAAATAATAGTAAGAATAGAAACAGATACAGGTGTTATAGGCTGGGGTTATGGAGGAGGAGGCAAATCTTCTTTAGAAATAATAAATGGACATTTTTCAGAAGTTTTAGAAGGTAGGGAACTTAATTATTTAAATGATATTTCTGATATTTGGGATTTTCTTTATAAAGTTTCAATTCCTTATGGAAGAAAAGGTATAGCTATAATGGCTATTAGTGGAGTTGATCTTGCTTTATATGATGTTTTAGGTAAAGTTGAATCTAAACCCGTAGCCGAGTTGATTGGAAAAGTAAATAAAGAAAAAATTAGATGTTATGCTACAGGTGTTGATACTGAATGGTATTCTGAGATGGGTTTCACTGCACAGAAATTACCACACCGATGGACGGGAGCAAAATCAATAGATCAAGCATATAAATCTGCTAATTCTTCTAGATCCATATTAGGTAATCAGGCAGAGATTATGTTTGATGTTTATATGTCATGGGATATTGAAATAACACTAAGAATGGTAGAAGCTTTGGAAGATTTCAATATATTTTGGTTCGAAGATATTCTAACTCCTGATCAACTAGAAGAAATTCGAGAATTAAGAGAAAAAATAAAACCAATTAATATGGCTGGAGGAGAACATGAATTTACTGAATATGGCTTTCGAGAGATAGCTTTAACTAAAGCTTATGATATCTGGCAGCCTGATATAACTTGGTGTGGTGGTATTACAGCAGGGATGAGGATAATGGATATAGCTAAAAAATATGACGTTTCTGTAGTTCCACATCGAGGTGGAGAACCTTGGGGTCTGCATTTAATAGCTGCATCAGATTGTGAAAATTTTGCTGAGTTAGTGATGGGTCAAAGATCATCAATTAAAGATGATATTTGGATAGGATCTCCAACTCCAATAGATGGAAAAATTGAACTTAGTGATAAGAGTGGTTTTGGGGTAGAACCAAATTACTAACTATAAAGTTATTATAGATCTTACAGTTTTACCATCTCTCATATCATTGAATGCTTCATTGATCTCGGATAATGGCCTTTCTTTTGAAATTAGTGAATCTAAATCAAGTCGGTCGGTTTTATATAAATCCAATAACCATTGGAAATCAACACGGGGTCTTGATGTACCATGAAAAGCACCAATTAAAGATCTATCTAAAAGTAGGTCATTACAATCTATAGTAATTTTTGCATTTGCAGGTTGAAGTCCTACCATGATGGCTGTTCCACCTGGACAAGTAGAATTAAATGCTTGGTTCAATATTTTAGGGAATCCTACTACTTCGAAAGCATAATCGACTCCATATTTTGTTATATTAAGAATTTTTTTTACCGGATCTTCCTTGTCGGGATTAATCGTATGAGTAGCTCCAATATCTTTAGCTTTATCTAATTTAAATTCATTATTATCGATAGCTATAATTTTTGATGCTGAGGAAAAAATAGCTCCTTGAATTACATTAAGTCCTACACCTCCACAGCCAAATACAGCAACAGAGGAACCTTTTTCAACTTTAGCCCTATTTAGGACAGATCCAATACCAGTTATTACTGCACAACCTATTAGGCAGGCTTTATTTAATGGTACATCATCTGAAATTTTAACTACAGAATTTTCTGTGACGATTGTTTTTTGAGAAAAAGTTCCAACACCACCGTATTGGTGAACTGGTTCATTATTAATTTTAAATCTTGGCGAATTTTTTTTACTAAGATTTAAAAGACATAAAGTTGGTCTGCCATTTGTGCAGTTTTTGCAATATCCACACATTGAATCCATAGAGAATATAATTTTATCACCTGGTTTAACTGATTTTACATTAACTCCAACTTTTTCAATTACTCCAGAGCCTTCATGTCCCATTAACATCGGTTTAGTGACTAAATTTCTATGACCGTCAATATAATGGTAATCACTATGACAAATACCTGCACCTACAACTTTAACTAAAACTTCATCTGATTTTGGTTCTTGGAGTTCTAGTTCTACAATTTTTAATGATTGGCCAGTTTCAAAAAGAACTGCTGATTTTGTTCTCAAACGATAATCACCTCAAGAAGTTTAAGTTCTAGCTCAAATAATAATAAAAACTTCTTCTAGTAATACATACTAAAAGAAGTTTTTACTTTTTCAATATTTAGTAGAACAAATTTTTATAAATCAGTTCTAATCTACAATATATCCTTTTTCCCCATGGTCACTAACATCTAATCCATCATCTTCTTCAGATTCACTTGACCTTAAACCTAACCCAGGAATTACATCAAGTATTTTTAAAATCAATAAACTAATAAGTAAAGAATAAATTATAGTTGAAACAACCAATATTAAATTATTAATTAGTAGTTCTGAAGATCCGTCAATTAGACCTCCGCTAGAAGCTAAAATTCCAGTACCAATTACACCAATAATACCTCCTACACCGTGTACAGCGAAAACATCTAAAGCATCGTCTTCCAAATTGAAATTTCTAATTGAAATTTTTCCTTTATATTGTACTACATAGAAAGTTACAATTCCTGTAACTACTCCTAAAATAAGTGAAGAGCCCACACCTATAAATCCTGCAGCTGGAGTAACTGTAGCTAATCCAGCAATAGCACCTACAGCAGCGCCAACTCCACTAACTTTACCATTGTGAATCATTCCAAGAATTACCCAAATTAACATGGCTGTAGCAGCACAAGTGTTTGTTACCAAGAATGCACTTATTGCTAAACCATCTGCGGCAAGACCAGATCCAGCATTAAAGCCAAACCAGCCAAACCAAAGTAAAGAAGCACCTAGAATAACAAATGGGACGTTATGTGCTTCAACACCTTTACCTATATTTCTTCTATTCCCAATTAAAGCAGCAGCAGCAATAGCAGCAATTCCTGCATTAATATGAACTACAGCACCACCGGCAAAATCTAATGCACCAAGTTCAAATAGCCATCCATTTCCATCCCATACCCAATGAGCTATAGGTGCGTAAACAAAAGTTACCCACAATACTAAAAATACTAAGTAAGTTTTAAACTTAAATCTTTCACAAAATGCTCCAGTGATAAGAGCAGGTGTGATAATAGCAAACATCATTTGGAAAATTGCAAATATTTGTGCATCTGGTGTATCTACTCCAGAAAGTGCGAAATTCTTTAAGGTTCCAATATAAGCAGAACCTCCCTCTCCAAAAGCCAAGCTATATCCCCATAAAACCCATACAACACTAACAACTCCTACTGAAACGAATGAATACATAAGTGTAGAAACAACATTTTTTCTTCTTACTAATCCACCATAAAAAAAAGCAACCCCAGGTGTCATCAATAAAACTAAAGCTGAACTGATGAGCATCCAGGCAATTGAACCAGAATCCATAATTAACTCCTAAAAAATTACTTACCCGAAAATCATTTAGAAATGATTCTATTACTAAAATGTTTCATATATATTTCAATTTTAATTTTTAATTAGATTTAACATAAAAATATTGAATTCATTTTCTACGTAAGATAATCTTCAACTATAGTAAATAGATAGTATTATGCTAATTTGGATTCCTGTAGCATTAGGTTTTTTGTTAACTAGAATTGAGTGTATAAAGAATGAGATCTAGGTTTTTCTGCTATCTCCCCTTCAGATAATCTTAAAACATCTTTTTTGTAAATTTGTATTCGAGCTGAGCCATAATCTGGAATGAACATAAAACCATTTTTTACAGTTACTGAAGCTGGCCATCTTAAGCGTTTTTGAGGTTCAATTGATGTCATTTCTCTGACTCTCATAGCAAGCATATTTGTAATCATATAATTACGTGCTTGATCTGATAATGTAGCATCACCAATAAATTTTTCAACAAAGTGTCCATCATGTGCAAAAAGTTGGATTCGATGGTTCGCCCAATCGGCTATATAAATATCACCATCCTCATCTACTTTTACTGCTGCTGGACGATTAAGTTCTCCTTCATCTGAACCTGAACCTTTACCAATGATAGAAACGAAATTTCCTTCCGAATCGAATTTCTGTATTCTATCATTTCTCCAATCAGCTACAAAAATAAAACCTTCAAGATCTACATCTATACCCCATGGAGTGTTAAATTGTCCTTTTTCAGATCCATATGAGCCAAATCCGAAAATAAAATTACCATCAGGATCAAACTTTTGTATTCTATGGTTTTGAGAATCTGAAATAAGTAAATTTCCATCAGGGTCTTCAGCTAAAGCTCCAGGGCGATTGAGTTCGCCATCCTTGTTTCCATGATTTCCCCATTGATTAATTAATTTACCTTCTATTGATACTTTTGATATTTTGTGGTTACCTTCATCAGAAAATACTAAATTACCTTCTTTATCTTTTATCATTCCTGATACAGATGAGAAATCTCCATCTACTATAAATGGTCCACCAATTGCAGCAGGACCACCATTTAAGTTGAAAGCACCTTTATCATCATCATTTAAAGTCAATCTTCTGATAAATGTTATTCCATCACCTTTACATAAAATGTGAACTTCATTATCGTCGTCACCAACAGCAACTGAAATAGGCCAATTTGTTAAACGCCTCATTCCAATAGTCTTATAATATGGATAACCAACCCTTAAAACTCCATATGGAACTACCATTTTTTTACTCCAATTATTTAAACAGTTTTAGTTTTTCGAAATTACCATTTACGATTTCAATAGGATCTAATCCAAGCCAATTTTCTAATAGCGTAGAATATAGACCTCTGAAATCGTAAGTATGTTTAAGATCTCCTTGATCATGTTCACTAGGATCTAAAGAAGGATATTCAGAAAACAATCCTCCTTTTACAGAAGGTCCGATAACGAAAGCTCCACCTCCAGATCCGTGATCTGTTCCACTAGCATTATCTTTTATTCTTCTTCCGAACTCTGTGAATACTAACATTACAACATCTTGATCTGCATCATGATCACTTAAATCTTGAAAAAAATCACCAATTGCTCCAGATAAATCAGTTAATAATTTTGGATGAGTGGGAACTTCATTTGCATGTGTGTCATATCCGCCATGTTGGGTGTAGAAAATTCTAGTTCCTAATCCAGCTAAGTGAACACGGGCAACATCTCTCAAACTCTTGGCAATAGCATTATCACCGTATTCAACAGAAGATTTATACATCTGAGGAGCTTTTTTTAACATATCAGCACCTCTTATTACATCTACTCCAGTTCTTCCTAGATAATCCTGGATTAATCCAGAACCAATTGCTGGAGTATAAACTCTTTTAAATAAATCTAAAGCTTGAGCTTTTTGTTCTTTTGCTTGAATACCACTCATTAGACCATATGTATCAAGGTCTCCAACAGATGTCACCATAACTTCTTGAGCAGTAAGGGCTCGCGGAAGTCCTCTTCCAAAACTTACAGCAGTTAGAGGGTTTTCAGTTGAAGGATCTATCATCCTTACAGTTTTACCTAACCAACCTTCATTAGCTACAATATCTGGTTCACAGGTATGCCAAATATCCATACTTCTAAAATGTGACCTACTAGAATTAGGATAACCAACCCCTTGTATGATGGCAACTTGACCTTTATTGTATAAATCATTTATAGGAGCAACATCATTATTAAAACCTATGTAATCATCTATTGGTGTAATATGTTCTTGATCAACTCCTACGATAGGTCTAAAATCTCTGTAAAGACCATTTCCATAAGGAACAACTGTATTCATAAAGTCATTTCCACCGTTTAGTTGAACTACTACTAGTGTTTTATTATTAAGTTCATTTGAAATTACCATTTAAATTTGCTCCTATCCAAATTGAAATTCTATTGTTGATACTATTGCTTGTAGTAAAGTAATTATATTTTCTTCAGTACTTAGAGATTCTTTTTTTGATGAGAAAGAAATGGGGTCTTTTTTGTCGATTTCGGCAATAAATTCTTTTCTAGTAGAATCATTTATTTCTATATGTCCTAATAGTTCAAGGCATCTATTTAATAGATTTTCAGAATCAGATATTTTTTCATTTTTTATTTTTTCGACTATTTCTTTGATCCCTGATGGTAAATCGACTGTTAGAGTATCTAATTTATCGTATGCATCATTATTCCCCAAAATACTTGAAACAGATTGAGCTTTACCTCGAATATTATCTACAGCAAAATTAACTCTTTCATTTAAAGTACCACCATCAATCCATTCTTTCCCTGTATGCCAACCTTCAACAGTTGGAGGAACCATAACCATTTGACCCATACCCGCTATAGATGCAGAAAGAGAAGGAAATTCAATACCAGGAAATTTATGTTGTCCATTTATTTTTATTATTCCAGTAACAAGTTCAACTGGGCTTTTAACTTTTTTAAATTTAGATTCTTTAAAAAAGTTAGAATTAAACATAAATCTTAAAATTTCTTTTATATCTCCATCAGAATCTAAATAAACCTTAACCATTCCATCTATGGCATCTTGATTTTGAGGAGGGAGAATATCCCAAGCGGGTACCTGTGGTTCATCAGCGACAAAAAAATTATATAAATGTCTTGATATAAACTTTGCTGTGGCTGGTTGCTTCACAATAATATCTATAATATCTTCACCATTAAAATTACCCTTTTGTCCTAGAAATATTTTTTCACTATGGTCATGATCTTCGTCTATATAAAGAAAGTCTGAATCATATCTAGCATATGGATCTAATGGTAGGGGTTGTACAAATGTCCATCCTGTAAAGGCTCTAGAAGCATTTTTAATATCTTCCTCTGTGTAATTTCCTACTCCCATAGAAAATAATTCTAAAAGTTCTCGACCCCAATTTTCATTTGGTTCACCATTATGGTTCTCACAATTGTCTAGCCAAAAAAGCATAGCTGGATCTTTAGCTAAGTCTAATAGAATCCTTTTCATATTAGACAAGCCATTTTTTCTAAATGTACGAATTTGTTCTACTGAAGAAGGAGTATGTTCACTTTTTCCAATAGATGTAGCAAATATATGGTGCCAAAAAAGCGTAATTTTTTCTTCGAGAGGTCTTTCGGTATTAATCATTTTATAAATCCAATGAGATTGCCACCCGTCATGAGTATCAGGAAAATTTAATTCCATTCTGTATCTTCTAAGTAAATCTTCTTCGATTTCAGGGAATCGATCTGGATTCAATAGATCTTCTACAATATTCTCATATGATTTTTCTGATATAAGGTTAATTTTATTTTCAGTAATTCCAAAACCAGCCCGTCTAAATAAATGAGATATTAAACTTTTATCTATATTTACCGTGACCATATTTACTCCTGTATTTTACTAATATTGTTATTTTATTTTGTCTATAAAATTTGTCAATTAATTTATCGCTTGTTGTCTTAATCTTGGGTCAAAATAATCTCTTAACCAATCACCTAACAAACTTAATGATGCTGTAACAAGGAATATAGCAATTCCGGGAATCACAGATACCCACCAAGCATCTCGCATATACTCTCTACCGTCTGCTATCATTGAGCCCCAAGCTGGAGTTGGAGGTGGGATTCCCGCTCCTAGAAAACTCAAGAAAGCTTCAGCCAGAATCATATGACCAACACTAAGTGTTGCAACAACAATCATTGTATTAATGGTTCCTGGTAGTAAGTGAAAAAATAATATTCTGTAACTAGAAGCACCAGCTATTTTAGCAGCAGAAACATATTCCATATCTTTTAGAACTAAAACTTCTCCCCTTACCTGCCTTACAAAAGGAGACCATGCAACTAATACAAGAAGGACTACCATGGTTCTTAAACTAGGGCCAATTGCTCCTACTACTACCAAGGCAATCAATACATAGGGTAAACCTGCCCAAATATCCACCGTTCTAGTAATAATTTCATCTACATATCCTCCAAAATAACCTGCCATTAAACCAAGTGTTCCACCTACAATTGTTCCAATAACTAAAGCAATCAATGCTACTGTCATAGAAATTCTACTGCCATGTATTAAACGACTAAGTAAGTCTCTTCCTATTGGGTCAGTTCCTAAAAGATGTTCAGTAGTTCCACCTTCTTGAAAAAATGGAGGAACATTTCTATCTCTAAGAGAATTATAAAGTGGATCATGTGGGGATATGAGATGAGAAAAAACTGCAGTAAAAATTAAAATTATTAGTATAGTTGCAGAAATAATAGGATATCTACGAAACCATATTGAAATATTCTTAATAGTATTCATTAATATCTAACTCTAGGATTTACTACACTATATAAGATATCAACCAAAAAGTTTAGGAAAATATATGAAACTGTAAATATGGTTGTAGTAGCTACAAGTACTGGTAAATTATTTGTCCAAACCGCCTCTACTGACCATCGAGCTATTCCTGGCCATGCAAAAACTGTTTCTGCTGCTATAGAACCTGTTATTAAACCAGCTAAAAGTATTCCTCCGTAGGTTAGTGGAGCAATTGCTGCATTTCTAAATCCATGTTTCCAAACAACATAAAATTCACTGACACCTTTAGCTCTGGCTAGTTTAATGTATTCCGAATCCATAATTTCTAACATTGCAGAACGAACTAATCTGACATATCCAGCTAAAGCAACCCATCCTAAAGTAATTCCTGGCAAAATTAAATATTTCCATGGAAACAAAGCGCCACTAGTACCCATTGTTGCTGCAGGTAACCACCCTAACCATACTGCAAAAATAAGTATTAAAACTATACCAACCCAAAAAGTTGGAAGTGAATAACCTAACATAGCGATTGTTCTACCTGTTAGATCTAGAAAACTGCCTCTTCTTATTGCTGATAATACCCCCAAGGGTATGCCTATAATTGTAGCTACAATCCATGCAACTCCAGCAAGCATTGCAGTTGGCCAAAGTCTAGGTATTAATTTATCTTTTACTTGAAAGCGATCTGTCAGGTCTTGTCCTAAGTCACCTTGTAAGGTGTCAATTACCCAATAACCATATTGAATAGGAAGGGGATCGTTTAAATGTAATCTTTCTCCAGCTCTCTCCCACTCTTCTTGATCAAAACCGTAGCCTTGTTCTGGTAAAAGATTCATACGAGGGTCACCTAAGGTTCTAGACATTGCAAATATAGCCATAGTAGCAATGCTCAGGGCTAATAATGATGTGAAAAATCTACGTATTATAAATGATTGCAATGATCCCTCAATTTAGTTATTTATGGTAACACTGAAGCCGGTGAAATACACCGACTCCAGTATTAATTTTTTCTTTCAGAGAAACTAATCTACAAGAACTATAGTCTCCAAATGCCTAGCCCCACCAAGGCTATTGTTTGCAAATGGACCTGTTACCCAAGATTGTACTTTGTCTGAATTGTATATGGAATTGAAAGGTGTTTCATAAATTCCAGGCCATAAAGCTTGATCACTTAGATACTGAAGATAATCAGTAGCTAACGATTCTACTTCTGCTAAGGAACCTGCTTCACCTTTTGCTATAA
Organism: uncultured Dehalococcoidales bacterium; assembly: GCA_964491775.1. GTDB lineage: Bacteria > Chloroflexota > Dehalococcoidia > Lucifugimonadales > Lucifugimonadaceae. The sequence goes on from CAZBHC010000016.1 coordinate 35,931, forward strand.
GAACTGCGGATGCCTGAGGAATTTCCATACCGGAGTTAAATCCTCCAGCACTTCCATCTTCTGGTCTACCGACAGCACTAACTAGCCATTCTTCAGCCCAAGTTGGAGGAATAGCACAACATGCACCAAATGTTGAAAGTTGGTGAGAGTTTCTATCTATTCTTTCCGGTCTGAAAACACCATATGCTCTTTCATCAAGAGTTGTTTTCACGTTTAGGTATTTGTCCCAGTCAGCAGCTATAGCTTTACCTACTTCTGCAAATGTACCATCACGTATGTAGAAAGCTAAGTTATCAAATCCGTCAGGATATCCAGCTTCAGCTAACATTACTTTTGCTCCATCAGGATCAAATGCTACATCCCAATCACTCTTATAAAGGTAATTTGATGTGCTAATTGGACCTACATGCTGAACAGCACCTAAACCACCTAGAAGTGAATCATTAATAGCTTCACGGTCAATAGTCATACTAAGTGCATGCCTAACTTTTCTAGCACTTTCCATACTAGCATCGTCAGTTGGATCTCCAACCCAAGGGAGTTCAGGTTTTAAGTTATAAGGATCTAATTTAGCTCCTGATGTAGGGTGCTCGGTTTCCCAGTAGTTTCCACCCATAACAAACGAACCACCTTGAGAATAACCATTCTTACCCTTTGAGAATCTTGAATCTTCTAGAACAGAAGGCCAATCTTTAAAAGCGATTTCAGCTATGTGAACTTCTTCCGTTTCTAACATAGCACGTCTGGTTGAAGCTTCTTTTACTTCGAAAATGTTTACTTCAGCAACATTTGCAGTAGTTCTCCAGTGATTAGGTACTGCCTTTAAGAATATTCCTTTTCCTGTTGTCCATTCTGTCATTTCAAAAGAACCAGTTCCAACAACATTCTCTCTCATCCATTCTTCACCATTTTCATCTGCAGCAGCTTTAGGAAAGATACCTATTCCTTCGTGGTAGTCACTTAGGAATTTGTGGTGAGCAAAGGTAACATAGTTAGACCATATGAATCGAGCTATATTTCCTGAATGAGCTTCTACACTAGCTAGATGTGGAGCAGCGTCACCAATGGTATCATGTACTGCACCTTCAGTTAGAGCAGCGTTACCTTGATTAAAAGTCCAAGCTACATCTTCAGCAGTTAACTCACCGAAACCATGATGAAATTGAACACCTTCCCTAATTTTAAAGTCAGTGTATCCACCATCTGCGTTATATTCCCAAGACTCAGCTAAATTCACACCAAAGCTTGGCGCTCCGTCAGCTCCGTTTACTGAAAGTAGTAAAGTGTCTTGTACAGATGCTGTGACAATTGTAGAACAAGCACCACAATCCCTAGGTAAACCACTAGCAGCGTTTACGTTAGGTACAGCTACACCAAGAACTCCAGTTTGAGCTCCAGGAGCTGCGGTTTGAGCAGAAGGGTCTGGAGTAGCAACTACTACTTTTTCAACCTCTTTTACTACTTCTTTTTCCACAATGACTGTCTCTACGACGGTCTCTACTTCAGAACTACAAGCTAAAGATATAACTGTAACTACAGAAAGTAGTGATGAAATAAGAAGATACTTCATAAATTTATAATTTATCAAATTTACACCTCCAAATTCAGTTAAATTAAATAAATAAATTCACGTTGATTATACATTCCAATATTTTTATAAATAACATAAAAGTCCCATTATTAAAACATTTATATTATTTAAATATATTACGATATTCGTAGTAATTATTTATTCTAGTTATATAATAAAAAAATAAGGTTATTTATATTGTATTATTAGTAATTTTAATAATGATATTTGTAAGATATCGGTAATTTTAAAAAATAAAAATTAATTGTTAAATATTTAATCATTTTTACTGTAAATAATTAGATTGAAAAAATATAAATTATAAGAATTGTTTATAATCTATGTTAGCTAGGTAGTTTATTTATTTTTATTCATAAATGGAGTGATGATTATGGATTTTATTGGAGTAGCTATTGGAATTCTAGTAGCGATTTTGGTTGTTAGTGGAATAATTTTTCTAATTGGGTATGTTTTTAAAAATGCAGGGGTGAAAATAAATTTTGATATTTCTTTGGATGGATATTTTTATTTTGTTAGATTGATTTCCGGAGGTGTATTTTGTTTAGCTGGATTAGCTAGGATTCTTCAAGCAGTTTTTGCTATGTTATTTGGCGATAGCTTCAGTTTTGAGATGATTACCATATATCCTGATGTATTACCAAATGAATCTGGAAATGATTCTTTAGAATCTAAACCTATACAAATGCTTGATGGAAGTGTTCAGGCAAGTTTATTCACTGGTATTACTACAGCGATAATTAGTGGAATTATTTATCTAGTACATGTTTTTTTACAAAGAAAAAATTTATCATCAATTAAAAAAGATAAATCCTCAGATATTATCTTCAAAGGTTTAGTGTTTGCTGGAACAATATTTTTCGGATTAATAACAATTGTTGCTCTGGTAGGCACAATTGAAGAACTTTATCAATTTATATTATTTGAATCTGTTGAAAATATTGAGGATTGGAGAAGGGGAGTACCAGGAGAACCTTTATCTATAGCTATTAGTTCATTGATTGTTTGGAGTATTACTCTAAGAAGATTAATAAATTTAATAGGTAAGAAAACAAATTAAATGGAGATGAAATTATGAGAATTGCTGCTTTAGGTTTTCATCATGAAACAAATACTTTTCAGTCCGTTAAAACTGATTACGATGCATTTAAAAACACCGAATTTTTAATTGGAGATGAGATTGCTGAGAGACATGCTAATGCTCATTCGACCTTTGCGGGATATTTTCAAGGAGCAAAAAAATATGAATTTGATCTAGTTCCATTACTTTTTTGTTTTACAGGTCCTACGGGGACAATTACTAAAGATGCTTTTGATCGTATTACACAGGAAATGATTGAATTATTGAAAAAAAATGGCCCATGGGATGGTGTACTTTTAGCTCAACATGGTGCAGCTGTTTCTGAAGAATATCATGACATGGATGGAGAAGTTGCCAGGATGGTAAGAGATGTTATAGGAAATGACATACCTATGGTAATGACACTGGATCTTCATTCAAATATTAGTCAAAAGCAGGTTGATAATACTGATGCGATTGTTGTTTACCGAACTAACCCTCATCTCGATCCTGTAGAAAGAGCTTTAGATGCATGCGAAATATTAGTTAAGACTATATCTGGTAAAGTAAATCCTACACAGTATCTTGTGCAAATACCAATGATAATAAATATTGTGAAACAGCCAACAGATTTTGGGACTATGAAGGAGATTATTGACGATGTTGAGAATGTTATTGAAAATCCAGAAGTATTGTCTGCAAGTTGTGGTCAATGCTTTCCGTATGCGGATGTTGAACATATGGGTGTTTCTTTTTTAGTAGTTACAGATAACGATATTAAAAAAGCTGAAAAACTCGCTAAAGATCTCGCTAAACGGACATGGGAAAAAAGAGCTGAACTACAGAATGATTCTCCTTCTATGGAGGATTCAATTAATAGAGTGATTAATTCTGAATATAATGATAAACCTATAGTAATTATGGATGTAGGGGATAATGTCGGAGGTGGTGGTACTGCTGACTCTACTCATCTACTAGAGGTAGCTATAAAAAATAAACTTCAAGGTAAGAAAAGTTTACTAATGTCTTTTTTTGATCCTGTGTCTGTAGAAGAGGCAATTAATAAAGGGGTAGGGGGAAGAGTTAATTTGAATGTAGGTGCTAAAACAGATAAATTACATGGAAATCCGATAGAAATAAATGGTTATGTAAGGGCTATTACAGATGGTAAATTCGAAGAACCGAAACCCATACATGGAGGTTGGAGATTTTTTGATTATGGTCCTTCAGTAGCTATAGAAACTGACCAAGGTTATACTCTCGTTATACATACTGAAAGAGGCTTAGGAAATATGTCGCGTCAGATGTATTATTTTATGGGTATTTTTCCAGAACAATATAAACTAATAATATGTAAAGGAACAGTTTCTCCACGTGCGGCATATGAACCAATTGCTGAATACATAATCATGGCCAATTCCCCTGGAGTTACTACTGCTGATATGCCAACATTTGATTTCTCAAACATAAAACCTCTTTATCCATTTGAAAAAGATATAGAGTTTGATTTGTAGATCTTGAATTGGAATGTTTAATAAGATATCTATAATTTTTTCCATTATAGGATTACTAGTAGTTAATAATTTATATCTATACTGGCAAATCTATCAATTTAGTTTTGATAAATTTCTTAGTAACACTTTGGGAATAGCTTTATTGATTGAAGTTTTTTTTCTGACTATTTTAATATCCTTATATTTTAGAATTCATCCTATTGGTAAATATAGATGGTATTGGTTGATTATATTATCTTTGGCAGGAAGTTTACTATTTGCTTTACCCTTTTATTATTGGATCAATAAAAGAAAAAATAAGTAATAATAGGTGAGAGAATCTAGGTGTATCATTATTTGTTTTATGTGATAGATATGTAACAATTATCTAACCAGTAAAAAAATTTCTTGAAAGGATCAAAAATGTCAAATTTAAAAATAACCCGGATTGAAGTACATGAGTTCAATTTTGATATGAATGATGTAAGTAAAGATTATAACGGTTTTAATTTGGTATATAAAAAAGGTATAACTCAAAAAGGAACTACATATGCTACAAAAGTTTTTACTGATCAAGGTATAACTGGTGAGTATGTAGGAGGAGACTCTCCAAGTTTTGCCCAGTTTAATATGTTTGCAAATTACTTAATTGGTAAAGATCCTACTCAAAGAGAGCTAATTTATAATGATGTTAAAAGAGCTATGAGAAAATTTGACAAGATGGGAATGGGACCAATAGATATAACATTATGGGATTTAGCTGGTAAATTATATAATTCTTCTATTTCTGAAATGTTAGGCGGCTGGAGAACATCTCTACCTTGTTATGCATCAACAATGCACGGAGATCGAAATGGTGGTTTGGATTCCCCAAAAGCTTATGCAGATTTTGCTTTAGAATGTAAAAATATGGGTTACAAAGGATTTAAAATACATGGATGGGGAGATTACGATATTAATGAAGAAATTGCGACTATATTTGCAGTAAGAGATGCAGTTGGACCCGATATGGATTTAATGTTGGATCCAGCATGTGAGATCAATACTTGGTTAGAGGCTGTGAAGTTAGGTAAAGCTTGCGATGAAGCAGATTTTTTTTGGTTAGAAGATCCTTATAAAGATACTGGTGTTTCTATGCATGGACATAAAAAATTGAGAGAAATAATTAAAACTCCATTATTACAAACAGAGCATGTTAGAGGGGTAGAGCAACATGTAGATTTCATAGCAAGTGGTGCTACCGACATAGTAAGAGTTGACCCAGATTATGATAGCGGATTTACTGGTTCAATGAAAGTTGCAAATGCAGCTGAAGGATTTGGATTAGATGTTGAAATTCACTCACCAGGTCCAGCCCAAAGGCAAATGATGGCTGCTGTAAGAAATACAAATTATTATGAGATGGCTCTTGTTCATCCTAATACTCCGGAAATTGGTAGAACTAATGAGATTTATGCTGATGGATATAAAGATAGTTTGGATGCAGTTGATAAGGAGGGTAATGTTAACGTTCCAAAAGGTCATGGATTAGGAGTTGAGTATAATTGGGATTTTATAATGTCTAATCGTACTGGAGGTAGGACTTATGGGAGTTAATTATTAAGAAATTTTCACTTTAAATTAACAAACTTATTCTTTCAATTAAATAACAATCTTATATTATCATCAAAGGAATTTAGTTTAATTTGTACTGTATTTGTAATTCGGCACAAATATCTTTGAACCAATCAATAACCTCAGGATGTAAAGGAACTCCTTTTTCTGTTCTTTCTTTCAGAGTTTCCTCTTCAGGTAATCCTGGATAGAGTACTCT
>CAZBHC010000017.1:0-18788 GCA_964491775.1 uncultured Dehalococcoidales bacterium
AATGGCAGTTATAAATGCAGGAGAACCTGAAATTATAGAATCTACTGAAGGGAGGAGGACTGTTCCATCTGTTGTGGCAATTAACCCAAAAACGGATGAAAGATTTGTTGGAGAATTAGCAAGAAGACAAGCTATTACTAATCCAAAAGATACTATTTATTCATCTAAACGTTTTATTGGAAGACGATTTGATGATCCATCTGTTCAAAAAGATATCAAAAGAGTTTCATTTGAGTTGAAAAAATTAAAAAATGGAGATGCTGGTATAGATCTAAAAGGTGAAACAAGACCACCTGCAGAAATATCAGCCATGGTTCTGAGAAAATTAAAAGAGGATGCAGAAAAAAAATTAGGTGAAAAAGTTGATCAAGCTGTTATTACCGTTCCTGCATATTTTAATGATAGTCAGAGAGAAGCAACTAAAGTTGCTGGTCAAATTGCAGGTTTGGAAGTTTTGAGAATAATTAATGAACCTACAGCTGCTTCACTTGCATATGGTCTTGATAAAAAAGGGGATCGTACCATTGCAGTATATGATTTAGGTGGAGGTACTTTTGATGTAACAATATTAACAATTGGTGATGGAGTTTTTGAAGTTAAGAGTACTAATGGTGATACTCATTTAGGTGGTGATGATTTTGATTTAAATATAGTTGATTATTTGTCTGATGAGTTTAAGAAAGAACATTTAATTGATCTTCGCGAAGATCCAGCTGCCCATCAGAGGCTACGTGTTGAATCTGAAAGAGCTAAAATTGAATTATCTTCTGTAACTTCAACTGAAATAAATTTACCTTTCATAACTGCAGATTCTACTGGCCCAAAACATTTACAAATAACATTATCAAGAGCTAAGTTAGAGGAATTGTCTTCTGAGTTAGTTAGGCGTACTGTAAAGCCTACAGAAAATGCTTTAAAAGATGCAGGTATTAAATCTTCAGAAATTGATGACATTGTTTTAGTTGGTGGTATGACAAGGATGCCATTGGTAATAAAACAAGTTTCTGAAACTTTTGGTAAAGAACCGAATAAATCTATTAATCCAGATGAAGTTGTAGCTATTGGGGCATCTATACAGGCAGGAGTATTGCAAGGGGATGTTAAAGATGTTTTGTTATTGGACGTAACCCCATTGACTTTAGGTATTGAAACACTTGGTGGAGTTCGAACTATATTAATAGATAGAAATACTACAATACCTACATCTAAAACAGAAACTTTTTCCACTGCAGCGGATAATCAACCTGGGGTTGAAATTCATGTTGTACAAGGTGAAAGAGAAATGGCTGATGATAATATTTCTATAGGTAGATTTACTTTAGACGGCATTGTACCTGCTCCTAGGGGAGTACCTCAAATTGAGGTCACATTTGATATAGATGCTGATGGTATTTTGAAAGTTTCTGCCAAAGATAAAGGTACTAATAAGGAGCAGCATATAACTATTACTGGTAGATCAGGTCTAGATGAAAAAGAAATTGATGACCTAATTAAGGAAGCTGAAGAAAATTCTAAAGAAGATAAAAAGAAAAGAGAAAAAATAGAAATAATTAATACTGCAGAATCTATGGTATTTCAAGCAGAAAAAATTATTAAAGAAAATTCTGAACAAATTGAAGATGAAGTAAAGTTAGATATAGAAACCAAGATAAAAGAATTAAATGATTTAATTTCTGATCAAAATTCCGATGCAGAATTAATTGCTGAATCAAGTAAAAATTTACAAGAATCCTTACAAAAATTAAATATAACAAATGAATCTCCAACATCCGATGATACAAATGATGACGCAGATGATACAGTTGAGGGTGAGTTTAAAGAAGTTTAATTTATCGAGGAAAATATGTTTTACAATCAAATCTTATTGAATAATAAAAAACATGTAACAGTAAGGAAGAGTGAAAATTTAGATAGAGGATTTATTCTTCCCAGGCAAGTTATATCTAGTACATTGGATCTATTTAAATCTTCATCAATAACAGGTTTGTCAGTTGATAAATTAACAAAAAAAATAATCCAAGACTTTTCTATTAATGAATCTAATATTAATGGAAGTTTATTGATTCCTTTAGATGCACCTGAAGTATGGGCTTTTGGAGTTACCTACATGGATTCAATGAAAGAAAGACAATCTGAAAGTGATACCCCTGATGTTTATGCTAAAGTTTATAATGCTGACCGACCAGAAGCTTTTTTTAAGGCTACTACAGATAGAATACAACCACCTTTAGGAGTTGTTGGAATTAGATCTGATTCTACTTGGGATGTTCCGGAACCTGAACTAGCATTTATGGTTATGAATTCTAAAATAGCTGCATTTACTGTGGGTAATGATATGAGTAGCAGATCTATTGAAGGTGAAAATCCTTTATATTTACCTCAAGCAAAGGTTTACGATAAGTCTTTATCTATTGGTCCATTTATAGTTCCAGTAGATAATGTTAATGACCCTCAAGATTTAGATGTAAAAATGAGTATTTTCAGGGATAATGGATTAGTTTTTGAAGGTACAACAAACACATCTAATATGAAAAGAAATTGTGAATATTTACTTAATTGGTTATTAAGACATAATTCAGTTCCGGATGGAACTATTGTTTTGACAGGTACCGGAATTATACCTCCTCCAGAATTTTCTTTAAAAGAATCAGATAATATAAAGATAAAAATTACAGGTATTGGAGAACTAGTTAATTCAGTTGTAAAAGTTTAATCTTTAAAAGGCTCCATAACCAAAATTTATTGAATTATTTTCTATTTCAGGTATCACAATTACCCTAAGTAAATTAGTATTCCCTGGTTGCCCTATGGGCAAACCTAAAACTACTACTATCAGGTCATTAGTTTTTGCTAGTTTTGTTTCAATAGCTATTTTAGATCCTTCTCTGAACATATCTTGAACTCTGGTAAAATTTTTTACTTTTATAGGAATGATCCCCCAATTTAAGCATAAATTAATACATACCTCGTAAGAACTACATAATGCAATAATAGGTGCTTTAGGACGAAAGCTAGCAACTCTTGAAGCTGTTGATCCAGATTCTGTAAAAGCAAAAACAGCTTTTGATTGAATAGAGTTGGAAAGATTACAAGATGATAAAGCGATGGCATCATCAATATCTAAATTTTTATTTTGATGTATAAAATCATCTCTTCTATTGGCAATATTATTTGTGTCTAGATATTTTTCAGATGTTTTCGCAATTTTTGCCATTGCTTTTACTGATTTTATAGGATGTTTACCAATACTAGTTTCTCCGGATAGCATTACAGCATCTGTTCCATCTATTACCGCATTATGGATATCTGTTACTTCAGCCCGCGTTGGATTTGGTTTATCAATCATAGATTCAAGCATTTGGGTAGCTGTAATTACAGGTTTACCATACTTATTAGCTAATTTAATTATTCTTTTTTGTACTTCTGGAACTTTTTCGAATGGCATTTCTACTCCTAAATCCCCTCTAGCTACCATTACACCATCACTGTTATTTATTATTTCATTAAGATTTTTAACTGCCTGTTGTATTTCAATTTTAGAAATTAACTTTGGAGGATTTTTTATACCTATTAATTTATCTTTAATACTCGTTAAATCTGAAGAATCTCTAATAAACGATAAACCTATATAGTCAACATCTGAGGATTTTACGAAATCTATAGATTCTAATGTTTCTTTAGAAAAATAATTTATACTTGATGTATTACCTGGTGCAGTTATAGATTTATTGTCTTTTAATATTCCTCCTGAAGTTACCTTACAGATTATCGATTGATTATTTTTTTCTTCCAATTTGAGTTCTATAGATCCGTCATCAACTATTAGCTTTGAACCTATTTTTAAATTTTCTATAAAACCACTTGGCCAAATATTATGTTGTTTGGTTATTTTTTTATTTTGATCATTAAATAAATGTATAGTTAAACCATTTTGTAAATCAATATCTTTTGAATCTTTAACATTTATCCTGTATTTAGGTCCTGGAATATCAGCTAAAATAGCTAATGGGAAATTTATTTCTTTCGAAGCAGTTCGAGCATTTTTTATTAGATTTATATGATCTTTTATATTCCCATGTGATAAATTTATTCTAGCTACAGACATCCCACTTTTAATCAATTGTTTTATACTACTAATGGATTTCGTGGCAGGTCCTAAAGTACAAACAATTTTAGTTTTGGGACGAGTTTTAATAAAACTAGGAATGCTATAGGTTTCTGAGGTATTTGTTTTCAATTTGTAATTTAAATTTCTAGTACTTGTCTTTTGGTATTTGAAACATTAATTCTAACCTATACATTTAATATGAAGTCTTTTTGAAGTATGCTTCTTTAAGGATTTATAAAAGAGGAAAAAAATTTGGATGAGATTGCATCAGCACTAATATCACTACAAGAATTAGATCAAATACTAACTAAACAGAAAATTCGCTTTGTGAAAATTTCAAAAGTTATTGAACTAGGTGGAGGTTTAGTAAAATTAAAAAGTAATTACGATAAGATGAAACGTGATAATTTACAATCTCAACTTAATGTTTCTAAGATTGATTCAGAAATATCAGAAATTGAAACAAAATCTTCTGAACTACAAGAAAAACTTTATGGTGGTTCTATTACTAATATGCGTGAATTGACCGCTATTGAGGCTGAATACAATTCTCTTTCAAATATCCTTATAGAAAAAAATCAAGAACGTACTACTGCTGTCTCACAAGTTTCTGATACAAAAGAATCAATGGAGAGAATGAATGTTGATTTAGATCAGAGAAAAGATTTATGGGGAAAAGAGAAGAAATCGTTAGTTAAGGAAAAATCTGAAATTGGAAAAAATTTTAATACTAAACTTAAAGATAGAAATCAATTTATAGATAAAATACCTGAAGATATTTTTAAAGATTATAATCGATTATTTAAAGCAAATAATGGTATAGCGATTGTTACTGTGAAAAGAGATATTTGTCAAGGATGTTTAGTTAAGTTACCAGTTGGTGATATAGATAAAATGAAAAATTCTTCACTTCCAGTTTTGTGTAGTAGTGGAAAACATTTTTTAACGGAATGAACCTTGCGAGCAGTTGGATTTTTTACTAATAACAAATTATCAAGAGATTCTGATACAGCAAACATTGACTTTAAAAAACTTATAAAAAAATATTGTCACGAACATAATCACAAATTATCAAAAATTTTTTCCCCAAATTCTGATATTTCTCAAGAAGATAATTCTCAATTAAATTTGAGGTACAAAACACTAATAAAACATTTTAGTGATCCAGACAAACAAAAGTCACTAATTCTAATTCCAAATTCTTCACATTTAGCTAATAATCTAGAAATATTTATACATAGATTTATTGAATTATCTGAGATGAACTTAAGAATTTTATGTATTGATTCAGATCTTCTCGACCCGCTTCAAAATGCTGAAAAATTCTTAAATTTAAGTGGTCGTGAATCGATTAATTTAAATATAAAAAGAAACAAAATATTTTTGAAAGCTTCAAAAGGTAAAGTTCTAGGTAAAATACCCTATGGTTATAAAAAATCAGATTTTGGAGATTTAATTATTGATCCGAAAGAAGCTGAAATAGTTTTAAAGATATTTGATTTATATACGAATTCAGTAAAAGTTTTTGGTTTAAGAAAGATATCAAAATATCTAAACGATCAAGGTTTTAGAACAAGAAATAATAATTTTTGGAATACTGTTTCCTTATTATCTATATTAAGAAACACAATATATATTGGAAATTATTATAGATATGGTGTTCAAATTTCTAACAATCATCAATCGATTGTAGAGATATCTAAATTTAATTTAGCTCAAGATATTTTGAAGCAAAGAACACCAAAACGAAATAAAACTAGTCAAAAAAATATATTTAATCTTTCAAAAATACTTATATGCAATAAATGTAATAAAAATTTAAATGGATTGACTAGAAATCAGTCTTGGTTAAATAAGAAAGGCGAGACAAAAAGTAAAATATATAGATATTATATTTGTCCGTCTAGACGGGTCAGATCGGATCCTACAAATTTAGGACATGTTATTTGGAGATTTGATCTACTTGAGAAATTAGTTGTTAAAACTATACAAAATTTATCAAAATCGCAGAAAAAGAAACTTAGAATAACTGTATTTAATTATGATGAAAAATTAAGATTTTTAGAAATGAATTTTATAAAAGAATTAAGAAATCTAAATCATAATTTAGAAGGTTTTATACCTATTAAATCTGTGCTCGATGAATTGATATATTTAAAAAATAATAAAAATCAAATTGTAAAAGAACATTTTTTGTCTACAGAAAAAATATTAGATAAAATACATTCAAAAAATTTATTAATTGCAATTGAAACTATAAGTTATCTTGATCTAAAAATTTATGTGCATGATGAATTTATTGATCTAAAAATATAATATTACTTATAAATTTTGTGTAGAATTAACTTTTCATGTGAGATAGACGTGTGATCGCTATATTTTAATATAGAGGAAAGTCCGAGCACCTCATGGTCAGAATGCCTGCTAACAGCAGGGCGGGGTGACCCGACGGAAAGTGCAACAGAAAAAATACCGCCATTTATGGTAAGGTTGAAATGGTGCGGTAAGAGCGCACCGTATATCTGGCGACAGATATAGCTTATGTAAACCCCATTCGGTGCAAGGTTAAATAGGGAAACAAAACTTGACTATGAGTAGTTTCCGGGTTGGCCGCTTGAGGGTATTGGTGACGATACTCCTAGATGAATGATCACAAACTCATTATAATGGGTTACAGAACTCGGCTTATAGTCTGTCTCACTATATTATTATGAGGCTCCTATACCACCATCTATTGAAACGACAGTTCCGGTTATGTATTTAGAATCCCCAGAAAGTAACCATATCACGCTATCTGCAACTTCATTTGGAGTTCCATACCTTTTCATTGGTATCCAATTTATTATTTTATCTTTTTTATTTTTATTAGATTGATCTATCTGATTCATCATATTTGTTTCTGTAGGCCCAGGAGCAATAGCGTTTATTCTTATAGAATTTTTAGCGTAAGAAATAGCAGCTGATTTTGTCAAACCTATAATAGCGTGCTTACTTGCAGAATAAATTGAATAATTTGGATTACCTTTAATTCCATTTATTGAAGAACAGTTTACAATACTTCCGTTGGAATTTTCTAACATGATAGTTATTTCTTTTTTCATACACAACCATGTCCCATAAATATTAGTCTTAATCACATTCCAAAATTCCACCTCATCTATATTATGAAGAAGTGATGAATTTTCTAAAATACCAGAATTATTGAATGCCCCGTCCAATTTACCAAATTTTTTTATGATTGCATTAAAAAGATTATTAACATCGTTACTTTTTGTAATATCTGTAGGAATAATTAGTGGCTTAGGGCCTATTTTTTCTATTTCTGACCCGGTTTTTTCTAAGTCATTAAGATTTCTTGAAGCGATAACTAGTTTAGCACCTAATTCTGCTAATTTAAGAGATGTAGCATAACCGATGCCTTTGCTTGCACCCGTAACAAGAATTACTTTATCTTCTAGATTATTTCCCATAATTTGCTTTCTTAAGATTATAATATTACATATAGAATACAGAATTTTTTAAAATGTCACTAACTAATATTAAATGATTCGTTAGTGATTTCTTACTAAATATTTTTCATAATTAATAAAAGATTAAGTTTATTGATGAGTAATTTTACAAAAAAACAATTAGGTAAATGGGAATTCATTTTTGATGAATTAATTTTTGGAATTAAGTTTCCTTTGAAAGAATCTAGTTCTTGGTTTTTAGGAGATAAACATGGAATAATTGCTATATTTAATAATGATGAAATTCTTTATGTTTTAGGTACACAAAATATATCTAAAACAATAAATAATATAGTTAAGGGTGGGAATATTGGTGATTTTCGAAAAATGCTTGCAATAGTAGAATTTAACTTATCTGGAAATAATATTGAATCTAAAATTTCGAAAGGGACTTTATCTACAAAAATAGATAAGAAGATCTCTGGTTTTTCTTTTTCTATATCTCAGGCTCCAAAGCAACACTTAGAAAGATTATCTGAAGCTTTTAATGTAGTTTCAGACTCAACATATGGCGGACCAACTGTTAAATCGAATATTTCAATTGATTCTTTGCCTAGTTAATTTCTAGACCTAGTTGCATTGTTTTTGAAAGTCCACCACGTATTCTTCTGACAGCAGAAGGATGCTTTCTCAGAAATGGTGGTATTTTTACAGCTTCAGGATTATGCATAACTTCAACAGTAGTTTCTCTATCAATTTGATCTAAGTCTTCTTGTTTAGGAAAACCAGTTGCAATTACAGTAAGTTTAACTTCATTTTCCATATTACTATCTATTACATTACCAAAAATAATATTTGCATCTGGATGTACAGTTGACGAGATTACTTCTGAAGCTTTTTGAACTTCTTCCAACGTTAAATCTGATCCACCTGTGATATTAAAAATTACTCCTTTAGCACCAGTGATTTCTACTTCTAATAAAGGACTATTTATTGCTTCTTCTGCAGCTTTTACTGCTCTATCCTCTCCAGTACCTTTACCAATAGCCATCCACGCTGGACCTGCATTTTCCATAACAGCTCTAACATCTGCAAAATCTAAGTTTATTTCTCCTGGTATAAGGATTAATTCAGCTATAGATTGTACACCTTGAGCTAAAACGTCATCCGCCATTTCAAAAGCACCAGTCATAGTTAAATTCTCATCTGAAACGGCCATCAATCGATCATTGGGTATTACAACCATAGTATCAACATGTTGAGATAATTGTTCTATACCTTCCATAGCTTTTTTTGATCTGACTTGACCTTCAAAGTTAAATGGCTTAGTAATTACACCTACTGTAAGACAGTTTAATTCTTGAGCAATTTCTGCTACTACTGGAGAACCACCTGTCCCAGTTCCTCCTCCCATACCAGCAGCGACAAAAACAAGATCTGCTCCGGTTAGTAATTTTTTTATTTCTTCCCTATTTTCTTCATGACACTGTTTACCTTTTGAAGGATCTCCACCTACTCCCAATCCTCTTGCAGTTTCATCACCTACACGTAGTTTGTGTGCTTCAGGTAAATGAGCACTCTCTAATGCCTGTGCATCTGTATTTACTGCAATATAATCTACGCCCTCAACTCTTTCTCTATACATTCTGTTGACAGCATTTTGTCCACCACCACCGACTCCTACAACTTTTATTGACGCATTTCCTATTCTTGGATTTTGCATCGGTGTCAATTGTTCTACCATTTTTGAACTCCTGATAAAAATAAGTTTAAATTTGCACGTTTCAAGAAATATCAATTCAATATTTATATACATTACAAGAATATTACTTATTATTGCTTAGTAAAAAATTTACAACTTTTTGCGATTTTTATTTGATCATAATTTTGATTTTTTTTTTACCTATTATTTGTTTTACTTTCATCACTGGTTTTTGTAGTATGTTATTAGTCCCTAAGATAAGATTTGAGGTGCATATGAATGGCTATGAAGTAATTGCTAAAATACTGAAAAAAGAAGGATTCCAATGGATGGCTTGCTTTCCTGCGAATCCCTTAATAGAAGCTGTTGCGAAAGAAGGAATACAACCTATTACATTTAGGCAAGAAAGAGGAGCTATAATGGCTGCTGATGCATATAGTAGAAATATGGCTTCAAAAGGTAAGTATGGACTATTTGCATGTCAAGGGGGACCTGGGATAGAAAATTCTTTTGGGGGTATTGCTCAAGCTTATGCAGACTCAGTACCGATTCTTTTTTTACCTGATAGTCCTGGTAATTATAAATCTGAAGTCAAACCAAATTTTTCTGGACCTTTAAATTATCAAAATATCACTAAATGGGCTACTTCAGTTAGGAATGTAAATGATATTCCAGACTTAATGCGTCGTGCAATGATTTCCTTAAAGAATGGAAGACCTGCGCCTGTAATGTTAGAGATGCATCGTGATGTTATGACAGATGAAGTTGATAAATTTGAATATCAAATTACTGAAAAATATACTTCTGTCCCTAATACTTTAGATTTAAAAAAAGCTCTCCAAAAAATTCTATCTGCAAAAAAACCTGTAATTTGGGCAGGACAAGGAATCTTATATAGTGGTGCTACAGAAGAATTAAAAAATTTTTGTGAAATCATAAATGTGCCTGTAATTACTACTATGCCAGGAAAATCAGCTATTAATGAGAATCATTATTTATCATTGGGTGCAGCCAATAGAACTGCACCTAAACCTGTATGGGATTGGATAAAGGAGTCTGATGTAATTTTTGCTATTGGAGCAAGTTTAACTGTTACAAATTACGGTATAGATTTACCAAAAGGTAAATTTCTTATACATTCGACTAATAATATTGAAGATATTTCCAAAGAATATGATACAAATATAGGTCTACTTGGAGATTCTAAAGAAACTTTAAAACTCCTAATAAACCTAGTAAAAGATATGAATTTTGATCAAGATTCTAAAGTTCATGATTCTTTGTTAGATGAAATCAAGCAATCTAAAGCGGAATGGATGAAAGAATGGCTACCTATATTAAAGACTGATATGACTCCAATTAATCCTTATAGGGTAGTTTATGAAATTAATAAAAATATAGATAACGAAACTAGTGTTGTTACACATGATGCTGGTCATCCGAGAGATGAAGTTATGCCATTTTATAATGCCACTATTCCACATAGTTATATAGGATGGGGAAAAACAACTCATCTTGGCTATGGAATTCCTCTAATGATTGGAGCTAAAATAGCTGATCCTTCAAGATTTTGTGTAAATATTATGGGAGATGCAGCTTTTGGTATGTCTGGTTTAGATATAGAAACTTCGATTAGGGCAGGAGCTCCGATCACTACTGTTGTTTTGAATAATGGAACAATGGGAGGATACAATCATACCTTACCTACAGCTATGGAAAAATATAATACAGCAAACATGACCGGAAATTATTCTGTAATAGCTGAAGGCTTAGGAGCGGTTGGAATAACAGTAAATTCTCCAGATGAGATTGGTATTGCTATAAAAAAAGCTAGAAAAATTAATTTCGAAGATAAAAAAAGTGTTTTAATTGATATTAAGACTCAACAACAAATGAAATTTTCTATTTATAGTTGATGATATAGAGGAATTTATGAAAACAACAGGTTTTAAAACAATGGTCCTAGGTACGCCTTGGAGAAATTTAACGTATTGTATTATTGAAACGGACGAAGGAATAATCGGTATTGGAGAGTCAAGGGTACTAGGAAAAACGCATACAGTTTCTGAGTATTTAAAAGATGTTCAACACCACTTTATAGGATATGATCCTTTTGATGTTGAAGCTCTTTATAGAAGAATGACTCTTTTAGATTTTGGAAAACCAGGCGAAGTTGTTTATACAGGTTTAGCTTTGGTTGAATTAGCTTATTGGGATATTATAGGTAAAGCATGTAATCAACCTGTATATAAATTATTGGGAGGTAAAGTTCAAAATAAAATCAAAGCTTATGCCAATGGTTGGTATACAGTAGAACGAGAACCAGAACAATTTTCCATAGCAGCACAGAAAGTTCTAGATAAAGGTTATAAAGCTATGAAATTTGATCCATTTGGTAATGGTGATTTGGAATTAGAAAGAGATGAATTTTATAGATCACTTGATCTAATAGAGGCTGTAGCTTCTACTACTGGAACTCAGGCACAAATAATGATAGAAATGCATGGTCGTTTTGCCCCTTTTCAGGTAAGAGAAATAGTTAATCAAATTCAAAAATATAATATTGGCTGGATAGAAGAACCTGTACGGCCTGGTGATAATCCTGCATTAGAATCTGTACGTAAACATACATCTTTACCTATTGCTGTAGGAGAAAGATTATATGGAGCTCCAGAATTTAGAGAAATATGGGGATCCCAAAATGTAGATGTTTTACAGCCAGATATTACACAGAGTGGAGGTATTTTAGAAACAAAAAAAATTGCTTCTACAGCTGAATCATATTCGATTATGGTTGCACCACATAATGTAGGGGGGATTGTATCTACTATGGCCGCATTACATTTATGTACTACTTTAAGAAATGTTAAGATTTTAGAGCATTTTAATGATTTTGCCGATACGTATGTTAAAGATGCAGGGAAAGGATATCCTGAAGTTGTAGATGGATATTTTTATCCACCTGATAAACCTGGCTGGGGCATAGAAATTGATGAAGATTATATAGAGAAATATCCTCCCAATTTATCATCTGCAGGGATTATAGCTGATCCAGGGTTAAATATGTTTGAGAATAATAATTGGGCTAAACGTGGACAGGATTAATATTTAATTAAATCGCAACTAAATTTCATGAGAAGTTCAAATTTATTTTCAAAAACTTTAAGAGATGCTCCATCTGATGCTGAAACTATAAGTCATCAATTATTAATAAGATCTGGATTTATACAACAAATTGCTTCAGGTATTTTTAGTCTTCTACCACTTGGTAATAGATCAATTTCTAAAATTAGAAATATCATTAGAGAAGAAATGAATAATATTGGAGCCCAAGAAGTAAATTTACCTGTAGTTCAACCCCGTGATATTTGGGAAGAATCTGGAAGAGCATCTACTTTTTCTCCTCCTTTAGCATCTTTTAAAGATCGACGGGAACGTCAAATGGTACTAGCTCCAACACATGAAGAAGCAGTTACTATAATGGCTCGTGCTAATGTGAAAAGTTATAAAGATTTACCATTTATTTTATATCAAATTCAAACAAAATTTAGAGATGAACCAAGACCTAGAGGGGGATTACTTAGAGTTAGGGAATTTGAAATGAAAGATGCTTATTCTTTCGATACAGATGAGAAAAGTCTTAATAAAAATTATAATTCTGTGATTTCAGCTTATAAAAATATTTTTAATAGATGTGGCATAAAAATTGAAATAGTTCAGGCTGATTCAGGAGGAATAGGAGGTAAAGATTCTAATGAATTTGTAATGTTAACAGATTCTGGTGAGGATATAATTTTACTCTCGGATAAAGGTGATTATGCAGCTAATATAGAAAAAGCTGTCTTTGAAAAACAACCAAATGCTAAAGAAAAAATATTAGATATTATTGAAATATATACTCCAGAAATAAAATCTATTGAAGAATTATCAATAGATCAAAATATTTCTAAATCTAAAACACTTAAATCACTATTATATTCATCAGATGAAAAAGTATTTTTAGTTGTTATAAGAGGTGATTATGATGTTAATGAAACTAAATTAAGAAATTTACTAGGAGGTATAGAGATAAGATTATCTAACGAAAAAGAAATTAAATCTTTAGGTTTGGATTTAGGTTTTATATCTCCAATAGGTGTTGATGGAATATTTATAGTAGCTGATGATTCAATTTCTATGGGGTCAAATTTTTTTGCTGGAGCTAATAAAGAAAATTACCATTTGAAAAATGTAAATTTTGATAGAGATTTTAAGGCAGATATAGTTGCTGATATAGCAGAAGCAAAAAAAGGATATAAAGTTAAGGATAGTGAAGGTGTTTTATTAGAAAGAAAAGGTATTGAAGTAGGACATGTATTTAAATTGGGAACTACTTATTCAAAGAAAATGGGAGCGAAATTTACTGATCAAAATTCTAATTCTCTTGATATATTAATGGGTTGTTATGGTATTGGTGTTGGAAGACTTTTAGCTGCAATTGTTGAATCTAATCATGATTCTAAAGGGATGATTTTGCCTGTTTCCATAGCACCTTTTCAAGTTTGTATTGTCCCTATCGGGAAAAATAACCAAAAAGTAAATGATTATTGTGAAACATTGTACACTTCTCTTCTCAATAATGGCATTGAGGTTTTATTTAATGATGGCGATGATCCACCTGGAGTTAAGTTTAATGATTTAGATTTAATTGGGATTCCGATAAGGATAGTTGTAGGAGAAAGAAATTTAAAAAATCATTTAATCGAAATAAAATTACGTAATTCTCAAGATATTAGTCTAGTTTCAATAGAAGATGTAGAAAATGAAATATTGAAGTTGACTTCAGTAGAATAAATTTTTTTGGCAATTCTTAAAATCTGTTTTAGAAATATATGTTTGTAAAATTTTTGCATGATAAAATTAAATCAGTTAATTTATTTAATAAAAAGTTTTCTTTTATAAGTGGGTGGGTGCCCGCTTTATTTTTTAAACTTTATTTATTTTGGAGTAATCATGAAAAGTGATCTTTTACTTGTAGTGACGCAGTTGGCTGCTGAACGTAATTTACCACAATCTTCTGTTGTATCCGTTGTAAAAGCTGCACTTTCATTTGCTTATAGAAAAGATCCTGCTGCAGATGGTCAAGATGTAGAAGTCGATGTAGATCTTGAAAATGGAGAAGTAACATTAAATACAGTTAGACATATAGTTGATGAAGTTGAAGATGATAAAATGCAACTTACTGTAAAAGAAGCAAATGATATTGGACATAATGTTAAGGTCGGGGATTATATTATTACAGGTACACTAGAGCATGTTCCTGGTCGTATAGCTGCACAAACTGCTAAACAAGTTGTTTTACAAAAACTACGTGAAGCAGAAAGAGATTTAGTTTTTGATGAGTTTGCTGATAAAGAAGGACAAATATTAACTGCTACTATTCAAAGGATTGAATCTGAAAGAATTATTGTAGATTTAGGTAAAACAGAAGCTTTAATGCCTTTATCTGAACAATCTGAATTTGAACGTTATAGACCTGGTCAACAGCTGAAATTTTATGTACTTCAAGTTGGTAGAACTATACGTGGCCCTGAAATAATCGTATCTAGAACTCATCCTGACTTACTAAGAAGATTATTTGAAGTTGAAGTACCAGAAATATTTAATAATGTGGTTGAAATTAAGTCTATTTCTAGAGAACCTGGCTCGAGAGCTAAGGTTGCTGTTTTTTCGAATCAGGAAGGTGTAGATGCAGTTGGAGCTTGTGTAGGTTTAAGAGGTATAAGAATACAAAATGTGGTAAATGAATTATTAGGGGAGAAAATTGATGTAATTGAATGGAATGAAGATCCTATAAGCTATATAAAAAATGCACTTAGCCCTTCCTCTGTAGAAAAAGTTGTTATTAATCAAGTAGAAGAAAGTGCTTTAGTTTTGGTTCCAGATAAGCAATTATCTCTTGCAATTGGTCGTGACGGACAAAATGCTAGATTGTCAGCACGATTGACTGGGTGGAAGATTGATATACAACCTTCAATAGCAAATGAAAATACTATTATTGAAGATACACCTAAAGAAACAACTAAGACTGAATCTAGAGAAGATAATGTTGATGATGGAAAAACAGAAATTAATTATGAAAATAATAATTCAGAAACTACTGATGTTTCAGTAATAGATGAAAATATTGACTTAGAATTGATAGCTTTGGAACAAGAAATAGCTGAATTAGAAAAACAAGAAAAAGAAAATGAAAAAGCTAAAAAATCTGAAATCAAAGAGGAAGTTTTAGATCTTTCTTCAGATTCTTTATGGGAGATTGGCAACAATGATAATTCATCTGCAGGTGAGATTAGATTTGCAGAAGATATAGATGAATATGATCGTAATAAACCTATAAGAAAAACAGCAGCAGATTCTCGACCAGCTAAAAGTAAGAGAACTAAACGTTGATAGTATGAATCAGAATTCTGAGTTAGTATGCCAAAAAAAAAGAAAATAAAAGAAAATAAGAGACCATTGCCTATGGGGAATACTGATTCTAAAAGTGTTGATAATAGTGAAGATAAAGTTTCTCCTGTTGAATTACCACCAACTATGACTGTTGGAGAATTATCATCTATAATATCCAAATCTAATGTCGACACAATAAAATCATTGATGCGTCAAGGAATAATGGCTACAGTAAATCAATCTGTAGAATTTGATATTGCTGCAAAAGTGGCTGCTTCTTTTGGTATAGGAGTTATTAAACCTATAGATAAAGAAGCCAGTAAAGTTGATTCTAATATAGGTAAAGATGAAAGTATTGATGAAGATACGGCAGAGATCCGCCCACCAGTAATTACTATTTTAGGTCATGTAGATCATGGTAAAACTACTTTATTAGATAAGATACGTGGAGATAGTGTTGTTGATTCTGAAGCTGGAGGTATCACTCAAAATATTGGAGCATACCAAACAATGCATAAAGGTAAAAAAATTACTTTCATAGATACTCCAGGTCATGAAGCCTTTACTTCAATGCGAGCTAATGGTGCACAAGTGACAGATATCTCAGTTTTAGTCGTCGCTGCAGATGATGGTGTTATGCCACAGACTATTGAAGCTATCGATCATTCTCGTGCAGCTGGAGTACCTATAGTCATAGCAATAAATAAAATAGATTCACCAGGAGCTGATGTCGATAGAGTAAAAGGACAATTAGTAGAGCAGGATTTAATTGTAGAAGATTATGGTGGAGATGTAGTTTCTACTGAAATTTCTGCATTGAAAGGAGAAGGTATTGATTCCCTACTTGAATCTTTGGTTTTAGTATCTGAAATTGAGGAACTTAAAACAAATGTAGATCGAGATGGAATGGGAATAGTGATTGAAGCTTCTATAGATAAAAACAAAGGCATAACTGCTACTGTTTTAGTAAAATCTGGAACTGTTAAATTAGGTCATTCTATAGTTGTTGGAACTTCTAGGGGAAGAATAAAAAGTATGACAGATGGATTTGGTAATAATATTGATCATGCTACCGCATCTACCCCAGTTAAGATTTTAGGGCTTAATTCTGTGCCTAATACTGGAGAGAGATTAGATGTTGTTGAAAGTGATAAAGTAGCTAGAAATATAGTATCTTCTAGAGAAAAATATTCTAAAGTTACTCCTGAAGAAAGATCACCTACTACAATGTTGGAAGTAATGCGAAAGGTACATTCATCTGAAGCTAAGGAACTAAGACTAGTAGTTAAGACCGGGGCATATGGAAGTATTGATGCTGTAGAGAGAGCATTAGCCCAACTATCTGATTCCGATGTTCAACTAAAATTATTAAGATCAGCTACAGGAGCAGTAACTGAATCAGATATA
Organism: uncultured Dehalococcoidales bacterium; assembly: GCA_964491775.1. Lineage (GTDB taxonomy): Bacteria > Chloroflexota > Dehalococcoidia > Lucifugimonadales > Lucifugimonadaceae. The sequence continues at coordinate 17,099 of CAZBHC010000017.1, forward strand.
ATGTTGGCTTCTGCATCAGATGCTATGGTAGTGGGATTTGAGACTATATCTGATAGAGGAGCTAGAAGTTTAGCTGAATCAGAGGATGTAGTTATTAGATTATATGATGTTATATATAACCTGATAGATGATGTAAAAAATGCAGCTAAATCTTTATTAGATCCTACTTATAAAGAAATAGTTATAGGGCATGCTTTAGTTCAGGAAATTTTTCCAAGAGGTAAACGACAAAAGATAGCAGGTATTAGGATCACTAGTGGTTCAATAAATAGGAATAGTCGTTTAAGAGTTTTGAGGGGAGGAAATTTACTTCATGATGGAGTAATTACTTCAATGAGACACTTAAAAGAAAATGTTAGAGAATTAGCGAATAATTTTGAAGGTGGAATAATGATTGATGGCTTTCATGATTATGTAGAGAGAGATGAATTAGAAGCATACGAATTAAAAGAAGAATAAGTTGAATATCCGAACAGAAAGAATAAATTATTCGATTCGTAAAGTACTGGCTAATGCGATTAATAATGAGCTATCTGATCCAAGGGTTGCTTCTTCTGTATCTATAACTAGGGTTTCTGTTTCCCCTGATTTATCAAGAGCTAATATATATGTTAGCTTATTTCTGGAGTCATATACTCAAGAAGATGTTTTGAGCGCTTTACGTTCTTCGAGCGGAAGACTAAGAAAAAGTATTTCAAATAAATTACGAATTAGAAAAACTCCAAAGTTAACATTTTTAGTTGATTCAGGTGTGGATGAAGCTTTAAAAATCGATAAATTAATTGATCAAGTAGCTAATAGTAAATCTTTAGACATAAATTAATTATTGGTAGACATATTACAAACGGTTTTTTAAATATAAATAAAGGTTCTGAATGGACTTCTAATGATGTCTTGAGGAAATTGCGTAGTTTATTAGATCAAAAAAAAATTGGTCACGGAGGTACTTTAGATCCTTTAGCCACAGGAGTGCTACCTGTAGCTCTTGGTAGTGGTTGTAGGTTATTATCGTATTTTTTGAATGGAGATAAGCAATACTTTATTACAATAACATTAGGATCTTCTACAGATACTTATGATTCTACTGGTGTAGTTATAAATAAATTAGATTGGAGTTCCATTAAGAAATCAAGAGTCTTAGAAGTAATGGATAAATTTATTGGTTATATTAATCAAACTCCACCTAAATATTCAGCACTTAAGCTTAAAGGTAGAAGATATTACGATTTAGCTAGATCCGGTATCGATTTCGATATCCAACCTAGAAAAATTAATATTAAGTCAATTGATCTAACACATTATGATCCTCCAATATTAAGTTTTAAAATTTTAGCTGAAAAAGGATTTTATGCACGTTCTTTCGCTAATGATTTTGGAAATGCTATATCAATTCCTTCACATATGTCATCCTTATGCCGTTTATCAAGTGGGGACTTTAATATTGAAAACTCCCACACTCTAGAAGATATAAAAACAGCTATAATTAATAAGAATTTAAATTCTATTATTTTACCTATAGATTATATTGTTAAATTTTTACCTGATATACACCTTTCTGAAAAATCAAGTATAAATATAAAAAATGGACAACCGATTAGTTTTAAAAAATTTAAATCTTATGTTGAAAATACCTACCGTATCTATGACAATAATGATAATTTTATTGGTATAGGTGTTTCAGAAATTGATA
>CAZBHC010000018.1:0-19543 GCA_964491775.1 uncultured Dehalococcoidales bacterium
ATCCTATCATCAAATCGTGTACCAATTCCTATTATTAGATCACTTTGATCCAATATAAGACTAGCGTATGCCATTCCATGCATACCAGGAAAACCACACGAAAGTATATGATCTTCAGGAAAACTGGAAATTCCTAATAAAGTTGTTACAACTGGAATTTGGGATTTTTCACTCAGTTCTTTTAGTTGAGAATAGGCCTTTGAAATTATAACCCCATGCCCTGCTAAAATTACAGGTCTTTTAGATTTTTCAATTAAAGTTACAGCTTCATCAATTTTATTCTTAGTAGTTTTTGAAGGTAATTTATATCCTGGAATCGAAATTTCTTTTCTACCATTATATTGAGCTTTATCTGTAAAAACATCTTTAGGAATATCTATTAAAACCGGCCCCGGTCTTCCAGTTCTTGCTATATGAAATGCTTCATGAATAACATCTCCTAGATCCGATGCATTCATTACTAAGTAATTATGTTTAGTAACTGGAAGAGTTGCTCCTGTAATATCAGTTTCTTGAAATGCGTCTGTCCCAATTGCTGATCTACCGACCTGTCCGGTTATAGCTACCATTGGAGCGGAATCCATCATTGCAGTAGCTAGTCCAGTTATCAAGTTGGTAGCACCAGGACCAGAAGTAGCAAAAGCAACTCCTACTTTATCAGTAGATCTCGAATATGCATCTGCTGCATGTGCTGCACCTTGCTCATGCCTAACTAAAATATGCTTAATTTCTGGAAATTGAGATAAAACTCCATATAGAGGTAGAACAGCACCTCCAGGTAAACCAAATACAACATCAACACCTTCATTTATTAGTGCCCTACAAACTATTTCTGCTCCGGTATATTGATCTGACATTACAGTTCTCCAAAAAACTCTAAATCAATTTTAAGATTTATTAAAATAAAAATCCCGTCCATAAAAGGACGAGATATACTCGCGGTACCACCTTTATTGCTTGTTTTACAAGCCTCTTAATTTTATGGCTATTACGTACCTTACACGTTTGATCTTACTAAACTTTCAGATCAACCACTCCTGATCGAGTTCACAAATCATACTTAACTGTTTGCAACAAACACAGCTCTCTAAGTAAGCATAAGATGCTAATACTATCATTCTCAGCGTTTAATTTTTATATAATTATAACTCATATTTAAATGTTCATGTTCAAGAAATGTTTAATAGTTGAAATTTTTATTACTAATTATTACATATGACAAAAAATAATTTCATACCACTCACTAATAGCGAAATTGATGAATTAAGTAATTTCATATTTAGTATTGGGCCACATGGACATAGAGATTGGCCAAATAATCAAAAACTCATTTCCAGAATAATAAACGATTTTTATAATAATTCTTCATTTGAAATATATTTACTAAAAAATAAATCAAATATATTAGGATATACATTAATAGAAGAAGAAAAAAAAATTAACAGGATAATTATCTCCGTTGGTGCAAAAAATATAGAACATACTAAATTCTTGATTGATAAATTATTGAGAATATATTCGAAAAGAAAAATTTATAAGTCTAACAATATCCATGTTCCGATATTTCAAAAAACATCACTAAATAACATCGATCTTAACTATTTGAAATTAAGAAAAGTACGTAAGTATTTAAAAATGAATACCAAAATAGAAAACACTATAATTTCTTCTACTCAAAAAACATTTATCCTAAAAAAGATTATGAAAGAAAACGAAATAGAAGAATTTACAAACATAAAAAATAGAATTTTTTCTACTCATTGGGGGTTTGCCCCAAATACGATTAATGATTTTAGTCATGAAGATTTAAATTTCTTACTCATGTCAAAAGGAAATGAAATATCCGGATTCTTAACTTTATCGATTTTAAGAGAAAATCATCATATCTTAGGAAAAATTTCCATGATAGGAATTGATGGAGAATTCAGAGGAAAAGGAATAGGAAAACTTGCACTAGAAAATGGGATATCTATTTTGAAACAAAAAGGTGCTGTAGGTGTTATTCTTGATGTAGATTCAGAGAATCAAAGTGCCATATCTATGTATAAAAAATTTGGCTTTTATAAAACAGGTGAAATAATTTGGTGGGAAAAATAGTTTCAGATAAATGAATTGTATACATCTATTAACTTTGGTCCAACTATTTTCCAATCAAAAGTTTTAGCATGCCTTCTAGCATTATTACCAAATAATTTCCTTAAATCATGATCTTTAGATAAAATTCTTATCTTTTCAGCATATTCAGTAAAATTATCCACAGGATAAACCAAAAAACCAGTTTCATTATTAATAACTACTTCAGAAATTCCCCCTACAGATGATGCTATAACAGGCAACCCGGTAGAATGGGCTTCAAGAGCTGAAAGACCGAAACTTTCATAGTACGATGGCATAATTAGAATATCATGTTCACTATATAATTTAGGCAATAATTTTCTATTAATAACACCTAAAAACTTTACCCTATCCATAATATTATGTTTCAATGCAATATTTTTTAGCCTAAGTGTTTCTCCATCTTCCGAATCCCCTCCAGCTATGTTTAGTTCAATATCTATATCAATTAACTCAGAGATTGCTCTGATGCCAGTTTCAATACCTTTCAAGGCTTCCAATCTACCTACAAAAAGTATCTTAATATTATTTGAGTCATTATTTTTTTTTATAAAATTTTTATTAAAAAGTTCTGAGTCAACACCCGGCTTAACTATTTTTATTTTTGAAGGATTAGCAGAATATTTATCAATTAATGATTGTTTTTCGTTTTCTGACCAAACAAGTATTCCATTACTATCTTTTACTACCTGTAATTCGCCTTTTTTTCTATTTAAAATTGAAGTTTTTGATTTAATATAATCTTCTTTTAGTAAAGATAATGTATGGAACATAACAACATGATTTATTTTCCAATATTTACTTAATGTATGGCCTACCAATCCCGATAACCAATAATGAGTAGCAATAAGATCATATTTAAGACGATTTTCATTAGAAAATAAATTGATTTCTTCAGCAAAATTAGGAAGTAAAGAATATATAGATTCTTTATCAATTTCTAATTCTCCAGCTTTTATATGTATCACCCTGACATTAGGTGTAAGTTGAACTATTTCAGGATCTTTATTATCATGATGCCTTGTGTAGATATCCACATTCACCCCAAAATCAGACATTATTTTTGAAGATTCTAATAAAAAAACATTCATACCTCCAGCACTACCTAAACCTATTTGTCTTACAGGACAGCCATGTACACTAATTACAGCTAATTTCATATATTTATCTTTTTTTAGCAAGTAATTTGCTAACTGTTTCGTTAACACCACCTAGTCTATATTTATATACCTCATCACCCCTCATAAAATCAAAAATAGTGTGCTTTTCCAATATGGAATCTTGTATAGATAAAACATGATTTAAAACCCCTACTGATAAATAACTATATTCAGGGTCATAGCCACTATTATATAAATACTTAACATTATCCTTTAAGAAACTCAATGAAGTTGCCACTTTTTTATTATCAACTTCAAGAAATCTTAATCTAGTACTACCTACTGTTGACATATTTATTGATATATCTCTAAAAAAATTTTCTCTATTTTCAGTCATAAAATTATTTTTATCAGGTGTACTCATCCTATGTAATCTAAAAAATTCCTCCATATTTTCTTGAATGTTTTTTTTATCTGAAAATTCATAGGATTTCACTCCTTGTATCTCATACAAACGTCTTAATTTTCTTCTGATTTCATGTCTGTTTTTTTTGTTTAACGATAATAAATATTCTTCAAATGTTTCAGGTAATAATAATCTTGGCGATACATCTTCCAAAGAAATTTCAACATCCCAATTATATTTTTTTAAATATCCAGTAATTTTTTCTATAGTTGGTGAAGAAGTAGGAACAGAGTCTAATTCTAATTCTTTTATACTCAAATCATTTGAAAGAAAGATAACTAACGATTCTAATAATTCATCAATATCATTGTGATCTGAATAAATAAAATCCTGATAATCAAATAAATCCTTAGAACCTATAAAAGTATACTTTTGTTCGTTTATTTTAAATGGAGAAATCATTTTATTATTAGTATCGGAAACTACAAAAATTTTATACTTACTATCTTTACCAAAATTATTCTTCCATATATTTTTTATTGTTTGAGATTGAAAAAAACGATTCCCTTCAAAAGAATTGAAAATTTCTTCCCATTCTTCTGAAATTTTATCCCAAGACAACTCCTGAAAATTCTGAGTAGTATTTAATTCTATATTTTTATTAGTCATCTAATAATTCAAATATTTTTTCTATATCAGGATCTATAGTTTCTATTTTAGCTCCTGATTTTTTTTGAACGGTTTCTGGATCCTTCAGACCGTTGCCTGTAAGCACACAAACAACAGTTTTATTAGAAATATCTTCACCGGCATTAACTAACTTTATTAAACCTGCAAGAGAGGCAGCTGATGCTGGTTCACAAAATATACCCTCTTCACGAGTTAATTTAAGATAAGATTGAATAATCTCTTCATCGGTAACCATATCTATTAAGCCATTAGATTCTTCCCTAGCCTTCAAAGCTCCTTGCCAACTAGCTGGATTACCAATTCTTATTGCTGTAGCTAATGTTTCAGGATTTTCTATTTTTGTTCCTTTTACTATAGGAGCAGATCCAGATGCTTGAAATCCCATCATTTTAGGTAAAGATTTTGAGTTACCAATTTCATAATATTCCTTAAACCCTTTCCAGTAAGCAGTAATATTACCTGCATTACCTACCGGAATACATAAAATATCTGGGTTATTCCCCAATTCATCGATTATTTCAAATGAACCAGTTTTTTGACCTTCTATTCGATATGGATTTATCGAATTTACTAGTTCAATATCCATTTTTTTTACTATAGATCTAACAATTGATAATGCCTGATCAAAATTGCCTTCTATAGCAATAATTTTCGCTCCGTATGCCATTGCTTGAACAATTTTTCCTAAAGCTATTTCTATAGAAGGTACAATTATTATAGATTCAAGACCATATCTAGCTCCATAAGCTGAAGCAGAGGCACTAGTATTTCCAGTTGAAGCACAAACAATCTTTTTTTTATCTTTTTCTAATGCTTTTGCTACTGCCAATACCATTCCACGATCCTTAAATGATCCTGTGGGATTACAACCTTCTAATTTAAAATAGAGATCTTTGCATCCTAAAGATGGTCCTATATTTGAAGACCTAACTAAAGGAGTACCTCCTTCACCTAATGTAATAAGGGGTGTATTTTTACCTACAGGTAAAAATTCTTTATATTTAGATAAAAGTGGTTTATGAATAGGCAAAATTACTCCAATATTAGTATTCTTCAACTCTTAATAATGAGTCAAAAGTAACAACATCTTCAAGCTTTTTTATTTTTTTTATTGCCTCTAACATAATTTTTTCTTGTGCCTTATGCGTCATTACTACCAATTCAGCATTTTTCAACTCAATATTTGTATCTTTTTGAAGAACAGTATGAATACTAATTCCACTATCACCTAATATCTTAGATAATCTTGCTAATACTCCTGCTTTATCGTTTATAGTAATTCTTAAATAATATTTACTGTTGTGATAATCCATATTAATTAAACTAAATTTTTCTTCGAAGATTTTTGTTTTATTTCCCTCAGATTTTGAAATACCATCCATTATTCTAAAAATATCATTTAATACAGCACTTGATGTTGTATCTGGACCAGCTCCAGCACCTTGAAACCATAAAGGACCAGTTAAATTACCATGAACCTCTATCATATTTAATACACTATTTACATTTGCCATTGGAATTTCAATCGGTATTAATGCGGGATGAACACGCAATAATAATTTGTTATTGAATTTTTGTACAGAAGAAATTAACTTGATAGCAAAACCTAATTCGTTAGCATATTTAAATTCTTTGTTTTTTATATTTGTTATACCTTCACGATAGATTTTTTTAATTTCTACTTTTGCTCCAAAAGCCAAATTTGTAAGTATTGCTAATTTATAAGTTGAATCAAAACCTTCAACATCATTAGTAGGATCAGTTTCTGCATATCCTAATTGCTGAGCATCTTTTAGAATTTCCTCAAAAGATAATTCTTCTGTAGACATACGGGTTAATATATAATTTGTTGTTCCATTAATAATTGCTCTAATTCCATCTATCTTGTTACAAGAAAAATCATTTTGTAATGATGAAATGATAGGTATACCACCGCCTACACTTGCCTCAAACCTAAGTTCTCTTGAAGAACTATTAGCAATATCTAATAGTTCTAATCCTCTTTTAGCCATCACTTCCTTATTAGCTGTTACTACATCCTTACCAGCTTTTAAACATTTAGAAATATAATCAAATGCAGGATTTTCTCCACCTACTAATTCAACAACTAAATCTATTTCTCCGTCCTCTAAAATATCTTCTATGTTTGAGGAAATCTTAGTTTGATTAAAAATAAAGTTTCTTTTCTTTGATAAATCTTTTACAACTATAGTTTTCACATTTATTAATTTACTATAGTTATGAGATTCTAAATCAGTAATTATTTCAAAAATTTTTGAACCAATTACACCTAAACCAATCAATCCAATATTTAACTTTTTTTCGTTCATAATACTTATCTGATTTGATCTGCGGAAATCATATTATTTTCACCTTCAGATACATTAGGAGTAGGAAGTAAAGATGATAACTGAACTTGTTTGTTCACCCATCCATAAATCTTATCATTTAGATCCATATATAAATCACCTTCTGCAGCAATCTTTTTTCTCTCTTTATTCAGAAAAATTACCAAAGCTCTATCGATTAAAGATTCAAGATTTGAGTTACTAATTTCTCTAGCTTCAGAAACTTCTTCAACAATGTACAATATGTATGATTGATCTTCTTGATCATATTGAATTGGACTTAATTCTCTAACAGGTAAAACCCTATTCCCATTGGAATCAAGTCCAAAAAACAAATAATCTAAATCCCTGACAACCCCATAAGGAAACCATCCTACTTCTCCATTATTTCTTTTTATATTAGGATCTTCAGAATACAAACTAGTAATATCGGTTATGGGTTTACCTGCATTAAGATCTCTATTTATTTTTCGAATTAAATTATCATCTGGATTTCTAGATGTAATTTGAAAAATATGAACTTGAGATTGAACTCTTGGAATAGTCTCAGCTACTACTGTTCTTAATCTTTCTTTGAAAATAGTTTTTTTAATAAAATCTCTATAAATTTCTTCAGATAAACCTATTTTATTTAAAAATTGTCTTTTTGATTCATCAAAATTCTTTTGTTCTTCTTCATCTACATTCATAGTTTTTTCAAAAAAATAACCAAGCATATTTTCAATATGCTCGTCCACCTCAGTAGATTCCACTGTTATCCCATAACGAGGAGCTAATTGATAAGCAATTTCATTATCCTGTAATGTTTGTAAAGCATCAAAAAGAGAAGTCCCTATTTCAAATTGAGAACCCAAATCTTCAGTTATACGTTGGTTAAATCTTATATAATCCACTACATCTCCTCTTGTATATTCTTTGTCGTTTACACGTAGTGCGATTTCTGTAGGAGGTTTGATATATGTCGAATAAAAAGAGTAAACAGGAATTGCAATAATAATCAGTATAATTATAAATCCTAAATACAAAAATGGCCTAGATTTTCTACTTTGATTTTTTTTATCCTTCAGAAGATCAAATCTTGATTTGAATTCTTTATGAGTAATGCTTCTCTGGCCGATCAAATAATCTGATTCAGAATTTTTAGAATTTATTTTGTTACTTTCCATGATTCAATAATAAATTTCAACTAATTATTTTATATAAATATAATGTTAAGTTATTTTTCGAGGAATCGTACGAGTGAAATTATGGCATTAAAAGAATAAAAAAAATAACTTATTAGTATTAGTCAGATTTTTTATCTTCCTTTGTAGAAGAATCAGAGTCTGGCTTCGTATCTTCTGTAACCGGAACAGATTCCTCTGTTTCTACATCAGAGTCTGACTTCGTATCTTCTGTAACCGGAACAGATTTATCGTCATCAATTGTAGAAACAATTTTACCTGTAATTCTTTCATGTTCTTGCGAATAAGGAATAAAAGCTAAATATCTTGCTCGTTTTATAGCTGTAGTTAACTCCCTTTGGCACTTTGCACAATTACCTGTCCTCTTAGCAGGGATTATTTTTCCTCTATCGGTAATATATTTTCTTAAAGTAGCAATATCTTTGTAATCAACTCTTAAATCAAGATTTTTATGAACACATTCTCTTCTACGTCTGATAATTGGTCTTCTAAAAGTTTTTTCTTGGGTAGTCATAATTCATTTTGAATTACCATGGTAATTCTTCTACTGTATCTCCATTATCTTGATTTTCTATATTTTGATTATTGCCCGAAGTTTCAGAACTAGATCTAATCTCATTTACATCATTTCCATAATCATTAGAACTACTTGAATCTGATTCCCTTCTATCTAGGATTATAACTCTAGTCGCTCTAACATCCAAGCTTAGCCTGTTTTCACCTGCAGCATTAGTATATTCCCTACTGGATAATCTTCCTTCAACAAAAATTTTTCTTCCTTTGGTCAAGTATTGATTTGTACTTTCAGCTTGCCTTCCCCAAACAGAAACATTGAACCACTCTGTATCTTGGAGCCACTCGCCCTCATTAGATGGATCTGGTCTATTTGAACTGACTGCAAGAGAAAAATTGGTCACAGGGGAACCGTCCTCCATATATCTTAATTCTGGATCTCTACCTGCATTTCCTATGAGCAAAACTTGATTTAAGCTCAATTTATTTAACCTTTACTTTTACATTTAGATTTTTTATTAGAAGCTTTTACTAATAAAAATCTGATAATACTTTGATCTAGACTAATCGTAGATTCTAAATCTTTTACCTTATTTTCATCTATCTGAAAATTTATACAAAAATATATTCCTTCATTATTTTTTTTTATAGGATAAGCTAATGATCTTTTTCCCATAGATTCAATGTTAACGACTTCACCATTACTACTAATAATAGTTTCTTCCATTTTTTTGATAGATTCATCTGATAAATTTTCAGAATCTCCACCAATTATCCAAACAATTTCATAATTTTTCAAAATGTTTCCCAATAAACTGAAATAAGATATATTAGTATATCACTCTAATCAATATCATTTAAGTAATTCAAAAGTATCAAAATAATCTTTTTTTATGTATCTATACCCGGTACCGGAAAAGATTCAGAAAATTCTTTAACTTCTTTTGATATTCGTGATTTTATTTTATGATCGTCAGAATATGTAAGAGTTTTATAAATCAAATCACCAATGTAATCCATATCTTTTGCAACTAATCCTCGTGTAGTAAGAGCAGCTGTACCTATTCTTATTCCTGAGGTAATCATTGGTGGATTAGGGTCAAATGGAATTGTATTCTTATTAACTATTATTCCAACATCCATTAAGTATCTTTCTGCCTCCATACCTGACATAGATTTAGTTCTTAGATCTACTAAAATCATATGTGTATCTGTCCCATTGGAAACTAATTTAAATCCTCTATTTTCCATAGATTTTGCTAGTATCCTAGAATTTATTACTATTTGTTTAGCATATTCAGAAAATTTACCATCTATTGCTTCATAAAAAGCAACTGCCTTTGCCGTTATAGAGTGACCCATTGGACCACCTTGTGTATTTGGAAATACTCCAGAATTAAATTTTTTCATTATAGATTCATTATTAGATAATGCCATAGCCCCTCTTGGGCCACGTAGAGTTTTGTGTGTAGTCGATGTTACTAAGTCAGCAAAATCTATTGGTGAAGAATGTGAGTTTCCAGCGATTAGACCAGAAATATGTGACATATCAACTAGTAATTTTGAATTTACTTCATCACTAATTTCTTTGAATCTTTTAAAATTTATTTTCCTAGGATATGCAGTATAACCAGTGATAATTAAATCTGGAGTAAATTTCTTTGCCAGTTTTTCAATTTCATCATAATCTAATTGTTCAGTTTCTGGATCAACTCCATAATGAATAAAATCATAAAGCTTGCCAGAAAAATTTACTGAAGAACCATGGGAAAGATGTCCTCCATGATCAAGTGACATAGACATAATTTTTGAACCTACATTTACTAAACTAAAATATGCTGCCATATTTGCTTGAGTTCCGCTATGAGGTTGGACATTGGAAAATTTTGAAGAAAAAAGTTCATTAGCTCTATTCATAGCTATAGTTTCGATAGTGTCAAAATTTTCACAACCAGCATAATATCTCCTCCCAGGATATCCTTCAGCATATTTATTAGTCATGATTGAACCTGTAGCTTCAAGAACTGCAGAACTAGCATAATTCTCAGATGCAATCATTACTAATTGAGTTTTTTGACGATTAATCTCTTTTTTTATTGCAGAATGGATTATAGGATCAATTTTAGCTACTGATTTCAATTTAAAGCCTTCTAAATTATTTAACTTTTTATATTAAGATAAGTATAGTAGAAAATAGATTTTCTTATGAATAAATGAGTGAATAATTAAACAAAAATTATGGTAAATAGACAAATAACACCACTTAGTATAATGAACTACATTCCAAAAAAAGCAATGGTAGTTTTTGCTCATCCTGACGATGCAGAAATAGGAGCTGGAGGGAGTGCTGCCCTTTGGGCTTTAAATGGTTGTGAAATTACATATATTCAATGTACAGATGGTTCAAATGGCAGTAATGATAAAAAAATGACATCAGAAAATATTACTAAGATCAGATCTGAAGAACAGAAGGAGGCAGCAAAATTAATAGGAGTTAGAAATTATATTCATTTTAATTATATGGATGGTGGGCTTATAGATAACAAAGAATTTTTATCTCAAATGGTAGAAGTAATAAGAAAATATAGACCAGAAGTGATTTTTACGCATGATCCTTTTCGTATGGATGGTTTTCAACATAGAGACCATAGGATGACAGGAATAATTGTTCAAGATGCTGTGTATCCATTTTCACGAGATCACCTTCATTTCCCTGAACAAATTAAAAAAGGACTAAAGACACATAAAGTGAAATCTGTATTATATTGGGGTGCCGATAAACCTAATTGTATTATAGATATATCAAATTCTATAGAAACTAAAATTGAATCTTTATCGAAACATCAAAGTCAACTCCCAGGATTATCTTATGGATCTGAAACAGCAAAAAGAATAAGAAATAGATCTTCAGATTCAGCTCAAAAACATGATTTCAAATATGGAGAAGTTTTCAGGAAACTAGATGCTAGAGTTTAGCTAATTTAGTCCAAGAATTTTCACGAAACGTAAAATTCTTTCTATAAATTTATAAAAAAAATTTATAAAAAAGAACGAAAACAAGCCAGATAATATTCCCAAAAGAAATCCACCGACTACATCAAGACTGAACGAAACTCCAAGGTAAATTTTTGAAAAACCTAGAATTAATGATAAAACGAGTCCTAATATTCCAATTATTTTATTCCTAAAAGTAATAACAAAAAATATTCCAGTACAAACTACGACGGGATTACTAGGAAATGATGGATCAGTTGATCGATAAAATAATAGATTTATAGAATCTAAAGTTTCATATGGTCTATATCGTAACCAAAATAGATTTGAAAGCAATACAATAATGTTAGAAAATACAATTGATGTAATTCCTGTAATTACAAATTTTTGGCTTATATATCGGTCAATAGAATTAGTTCCAGAAAACCAAAGATAAAACAAAGACAAAGCAGAAATTACAGGTATTAGGTAATCATTTGTAATGATCACAAAAAAAATATCAAAGAAAAGAATCTGCCCCGAAAAACCATTGATTAATAATGTGATTTTTTGATCTATACTTATAATGCCCATATCTAAATAATAATTAGTAATAATCTTTATAATTTATATTTGTTTAGAATTTTAATTTGAAAATCTTTTCGTTATAAAAAAACCACTTAACTTACATAATAGTAATGAAATAAGTAATGATAAACAAAAATAAATTGATTGTTGAAATCCAGCTATACCACCATCTATATCATTAATATTTCTTATAGAAAAAAATTCCAAAAGCGAAATTTTTTCATCTATATATATCATTGGTAAAAGAAAAAAAATTACCGGTGCAAAAACCAATAATATTATCCCAAAATATAAATTGAATAAAGTATTTGATGTTAACCATAAATTCTGAATTCTATATGTATATGAAACTAATTGAAGTATCCCTATACCCATCATTACAACCATTAACATATATTCAAAAATAAGTATCAATATTAGTTAAATTCTAGTACACCAATTCAAATAATCTGAATTCTCACCTGTAACCGTATCAAAATATTTTTTTTGTAAGTTTTTCGTAAATTCCCCAATTTTACCTTCAGATATTTTTCTATTATCAAGTTCACCTACCGAAGTTACATGTGCTGCAGTCCCTGTAAGAAAAATTTCATCGGCGAGATAAAGTTCACTTCTATGTATTCTTCTTTGAACAACATTTTTATCAAAATATTTTTTTGCAAGCTCAATTACGGAATCACGTGTTATACCTAATAAACAATTATCTGTTTCAGTTGGGGTATAAATAATACCGTCCCTAATCATAAATAAATTTTCCCCACTACCTTCAGAAACAGTACCATCATTATTAAGTAATATAGCTTCATCATAACCAGCCATAACTGCCTCAGTTTTAGCTAAAATACTAGTGGTATACAAACCTGTAATTTTAACACCAGTAGGCATAATAGCATCCTCTGGTCTTCTCCAGGAAGAAGTTTGACATCTAATTGGTTTTTCATTATCAATATATGATCCAAATGGTAGAATTATTAATGCAAATTCATCTTCCAACTCATGTAATTTCAAGTTAGCAACCATCTCAGCACCCTTAAATGCTAATGGCCTAATATATACATCCTCCTGAAAATTATTTTTCTTCAGTAAATCAATAGTAATTTGACAATACTCTTCAACAGAATAAGGTAAATCAATTCTTAAGATACTACAACCTCTGATTAATCTTTCATAATGTTCTCTTAATCTAAAAACATACATTTTGTTATGGTCATTATTCCAGTTACCTCTAATCCCCTCAAAAACAGCTGTGCCATAATGTAATGCATGTGTCATAATCCCTACTTTAGCATCAACTAACTTTACCTGTTTTCCACCTATGTATGCCCAAGTATTTTCTTTCATTTTTTCCTACCTGTTGAAATTCATTTATTGAAAAAAATTATGCTCAATAACCTCTTTGATAATTCGGATCTGGAATACCATCCCATTTATTTGCGCCTCTATCTCTCATTATCGCTATAGTTTTCAAAACATCTGGGTTAGCTAATCCATGTAAAGGTTTACCGTTCAATACATTAACTGCATTTTCTCCATATCTTCTAGCTTGTTCAATATAATTTCCTCTAGACCAACCTGCAAAATGAGGAGTTATTTTTAAGTTTTCTAATTTAAGTAATGGACTTTCTTCACTAATAGGTTCTACTTCAGTAACATCAATTCCTGCTTGAAAGATTTCTCCTGTATCAAGTGCTTTCTGTAAAGACATTTCATCAACCAGCATACCCCTTGCACAATTAATAAAAATAGCAGTTTTTTTCATTCTTTTAAATGCATGATCGTTAAACATATGTCTAGTTTTATCGGTAGAAGGGGCATGTACACTTATGATATCAGAATCACTCAATAATTGATCAAATTCAACTAATTTTACACCATATAAATCAGCACTTGTTTGTGCAATAAAAGGATCGTGAGCTATTATATTTAAGGGACCAAATCCTCTAATTCTTGTAGCAAAAGCTCTACCTATATTACCAAATCCAACTATACCTACAGTTTTACCTGCTATTCTCTCCATTTTACTTTTTGAATAATTTAAAGATACAGGATCATTTGTCCACTCACCTTTAGAAGTTTTAGAACTAAGCTCAGTTATATTTCTAGTTATAGATAATAATAGTGCCATAGCATGATCGGCTACTTCAGTAGTGTTTATACCTGGTGTATTCGTTACGCATATACCTAATTCTGTAGCAGCATCTATATCAACAGAATCTACACCAACTCCACTTCTTCCTACCATCTTCAAATTTGGTAAAGAAGACATTACATTTCGAGATGTGTCAGGAGTTGTTCCAACCATAAGAACATCTGCATCTTTAGCAGATTCAATCATCTTTTCCTCTGAATCACATGGGATATGCTCAACATCTAAACCTGCATTTGATATTACATCTAAGGTAGCTTTTTCTACCGTTTTATTATTTGTGACTATAACAACTCTAAAAGTCATTTTGTTCCTTTCTTATATTTTTCAAGTACACTCATTAATATAGTACTTGCTGGTGTAGGTATATCATTTTTCTTAGCTATTCTTACTACTGTACCAAGGATATCATCCAATTCTAAGGGTTTATGATTATTAAAATCGTATTGAAGAGAAGATTTGAATTCTTCAGCTTCTCTTATCGCTGAATTAAACTTTTCGTCAACTACACCAATAGGAAATTGTATCCCTTCAGACTTACCTACCGCCACTATTTCTTCCATAATATTTTTTAAAGATTCAGATCCAAATTCTCCAGAAATCATTTCTACTAAAGAAGATCTAGCAGCTGTTGCTAAAGTTCCTATAGCTCCAACTGATACCATTTTTATCCATAAAGTTGATGCAATATCTTTTGAAATATTTACTTGAATTCCATCTACATCTAATATATCTTTAACTCTTAGACATCTATCAGAAATCTTCCCATCTTTCTCTCCGAATTCTATCATAGCAACAGAGCCAGTCTGTTGGATATAACCAGGATCAATTATCTCCGTCTCTATATATGTAGCTCCTAGTAAAACTTTCTCCCAATCATAATATTCAGAAATAATTTCACCACTAGAAATACCATTCTGAATCGTCAAAATTACTGTATTAGTCCCAATTACTGGCTTTAAAAGAGGTAAAGCAGATGAGTTTGAATATAGTTTAGTCGCTTGAATTATTAGATCCGCCTTTTTTATATTTTCAAGTGAATCAGTAAATCTAGATTTAACTAAAAAGTTTCCCCAATATGAGTCAATTTTCAGACCATATTTTTTCATATGTTCAAGGTGTTGCCCTCTTGCTACAAAAGTAACATCCACGCCATTTTTAGATAAGGCAGAACCAAAATAACCACCAACTGCCCCTGCTCCCATTATTACTACATGCATAATTACTCTCTATAATATTTTAAGTTAATTAGTTATAAGTATAATAAATTGATTATGAAGATAATGAAAATAAATAGAAAATTAAATATGTACTTTTTTTTGAATTCTGAGATGTTTTTATGAAAAGAAAAGATGGAAGAAAATCTCACGAACAAAGAGACACAAAGATAATAACTAGTTATATGCCATATGCTGATGGTTCTGCTTTGATTAAAAATGGTAATACACACGTTATTTGTACGGCCACAGTAGAAAAAAATATACCAAGATGGATGAGAGGTTCTGGTAGAGGTTGGATAACAGCTGAATATTCTATGATTCCAAGATCATCGCAGGAAAGAATCAGAAGAGATCGATCAGGAAATATAAATGGCAGATCTCAAGAGATTCAAAGATTAATAGGTAGATCAATTCGTTCATCAGTAGATTTGGAAAAATTAGGCGAGCAGACTATTATTATTGATTGTGATGTTATACGTGCAGATGGAGGAACCAGAACAGCTGCAATAACAGGTTCTTTTGTTGCATTATATGAAGCCTTAAAAAAAATGTACGATAAAGGTCTTATATCAAGCATTCCGGTAAAAGAATTTGTGGCTGCAATAAGTGTTGGGATAGTAAATGACAATCCAATTTTAGATTTAAATTATATTGAAGATTCTTCAGCTGAAGTTGATCTTAATGTAGTAATGACTGAAACAGGAAAATTCATTGAAATTCAAGGAACAGGTGAAGGGGATACATTTTCTAAAAAAGAATTAGATATTCTAATAGAATTATCAGAAAAAGGAATTAATCATCTTATAAAATTACAAAAAGATGCGATTTTATCCATAGATTAGTCAAAATCAGAAAGAAAAACTAAATGCCCAAAATAATATCAGTAAAAGGTAAAGAAATCCTTGATTCACGTGGAAATCCGACTGTTTATGCAAAAGTAGAACTTGAAGATGGGAGTATAGGTTACTCATCTGTACCATCTGGTGCTAGTACAGGGTCAAAAGAAGCAATGGAATTAAGAGATGGTAAATTAAATACTAATCAATCGAAAGGTATCAATAAGGATAGATATTCAGGTAAAGGCGTACAAAAAGCAGTAAATAATATAAATAATGAAATTTCTTCTATAATAATTGGAATGGATGCATATGATCAAAGGTTAATAGATGAATCAATGATTGATCTAGATGGGACGGAAAATAAATCTTTATTAGGAGCAAATTCTTTACTAGCAGTATCATTAGCCGTTCTAAGGTCAATCCCTTGTAGCAAACAAATACCTATCTTTCATCATATAAAAGATTTATATGATAATCAGGATAATTTTATATTACCTGTTCCTATGTTAAATATTCTTAATGGAGGAGCACATGCTGCAGGTTCAACAGATTTTCAAGAATTTATGATCGCCCCTATTGGTTTTGAAAATTTCTCTGAAGCTCTTAGAGCTGGAGTGGAAATTTATCATAAGCTAGGGAATAACCTTGATAACTTAGGACTATCAACAAATGTAGGTTTTGAAGGTGGATTTGCTCCGCCTGGATTATCTAACAGAGATGCACTTAATATCATAAGTGAAGCCATAGAATCATCAGGTTATAAAATTGGAGATCAAGTATTTATAGCTTTAGATTCTGCTTCAACAGAATTTTATGATTTAGAAAATACTAATAATAAAGGAAACTATAATCTTAAAAAAGAAAAAAGAATCCTCAAAAGTGAAGAGATGATTCATGAATATAAAAAATTAATTAATGAATACGCTATATATTCAATTGAAGATGGATTAGCAGAAAATGATTGGTCTGGATGGAACAGTTTAAATAAAGAAATAGGTAATAAAATACAATTAGTTGGAGACGATCTTTTTGTAACAAATTTAAAATATTTAAAAAAAGGTATTAAAGAAAAATCTGCTAATTCTATACTAATTAAATTAAATCAAGTAGGCACAGTTACAGAAACTTTAGACACTATTAAATTGGCTAAAAATAATGATTTCAAATTTATAATAAGTCATAGATCAGGTGAAACAGAAGATACAACTATAGCAGATCTCGCAGTTGGGACATCTTCAGGGCAAATTAAAACTGGTGCTCCAGCAAGAAGTGAAAGAGTAGCAAAATACAATAGACTGTTAGAAATAGAAGAATATTTAGGGAATGATGCAATATATGCAGGTAAAAGTATTCTCTAAAAATTATAAAGGAATTTATTCTTATGAAAAAAATCAAAGTTGGAATTAACGGTTTTGGAAGAATAGGTAGACAAATATTAAGAAACATAATTGAAAATTATGATAACTACATTGAAGTAGTCGCAATAAATGATTTAGGTGATATTACTTCAAACGCTCATTTGTTTAAGTATGATTCCACTTACGGTTCTATAAAAAATAAAGTGTTAGTAAAGAAAAATATACTAATTATAGATAATAAAAAAATTGAATTTACTAATCAAAAAAATCCTGAAAATATCGATTGGGGTCGATTAGAAGCTGAAATAATTATTGAATCTACAGGTGTTTTTACTGATGCTAGCCAAGCAAGTGGGCATTTAAAAAATGGAGGAAGTAAAGTCATAATTTCCGCTCCCGCTACTAATGAAGATATCACTATAGTCATGGGTGTAAATCAAGAAAATTATGATTCAAAAAAACATTCTATTATTTCAAATGCTTCTTGTACGACAAATTGTGTAGCTCTAATGGTAAAAATTTTGCACGAAAATTTTGGTGTAGAAAAGGCTCTAATGTCTACTATTCATGCCTACACAAATGATCAAAATACCTTAGATCAGAACCATTCAGATTTGAGAAGAGCAAGATCAGCGAATACTAATATTATTCCCACTACTACCGGGGCAGCTAAAGCTGTAACAAAAGTAATTCCAGAATTATCTGGAAGAATAGACGGAATGGCCTATAGAGTTCCAGTTATTACTGGCTCTGTTACAGATTTAACTGTCCAATTATCAAAAAAAACTACTCCTGAAAAAATTAATGAAGCATACTATATTGCTTCAAATAAAAATTATAAAGGATTATTAGATATTTCTATGGAACCTTTAGTGTCAAGTGATTATATAGGTTCAAATTATTCTTGCATAATTGATGGTCTTTCTACTAAAGATTTGGGTAATGATTTTGTTAAAGTAGTCGGTTGGTATGATAATGAATGGGGATATGCAAATAGATTGATAGATTTGATATTACATATATCACATAATTAATTTTCTTAAAGATATATTTAAATTACAGTACTATAATGAATATATGCGGGTTCGGTGCCGCAGTAGTAAGATAAATGAATACTTATTTATAGAGAATAAAAAGCCGAAAGGATAATTATGTCTACAAAAGAAAAAACCACTACTCAAAGTACAAAATTAAATAATTGGGGTAGTATAAAAAATAAGCCAGAAAAGGGAGATTGGAGATCAAAATCTGGACTTGCCCAAATGTTAAAGGGTGGAGTTATTATGGATGTAGTAGACTCTGAACAAGCGAAAATAGCTGAAGACGCAGGCGCAGTTTCTGTTATGGCCCTAGAAAGAGTACCATCAGATATCAGAAAAGATGGCGGTGTTGCTAGAATGTCTGATCCCGATTTAATTGAAGGTATATTAAATTCTGTATCTATACCTGTAATGGCAAAAGCTAGAATTGGACACTTTGCAGAAGCTCAAATATTACAATCAATGGGAGTTGATTATTGTGATGAATCAGAGGTATTAACTCCAGCTGATAATAGTTTCCACATAAATAAATGGGATTTCAAGATGCCTTTTGTTTGCGGAGCTACAAATTTAGGAGAGGCCTTAAGAAGGATTGGCGAAGGAGCAGCAATGATTAGAACTAAAGGTGAGGCAGGAACGGGAGATATAGTTCAAGCTGTTACTCATGCTAGAGAAGTTATTGGCCACATAAAAAAAATAGAAAATATGCCAGAAGAAGAATTAATGACAGAAGCTAAAAATATAGGTGCTCCATATGAATTGATCCTACAAATACATAAAACTGGAGAATTGCCTGTAGTAAATTTTGCTGCTGGTGGTGTAGCTACCCCAGCAGATGCAGCATTATTAATGCAAATTGGTGTACAGGGAATATTTGTTGGATCAGGAATTTTCAAGAGTGAAGATCCTAGAAAAATGGCAGATGCAATAGTTAAAGCAACAACTCACTATAATGATCCTGATCAGTTAGTTAATATATCAAAAGGTTTAGGTTCTGCTATGCCTGGAATAGAATCTAACAAA
>CAZBHC010000019.1:0-8770 GCA_964491775.1 uncultured Dehalococcoidales bacterium
TTTAAAGATATAAATTTATGAGAATATTAGTAACATCTGCGGAATCACTCTTTTCAAAGAAAATCATATCAATTTTAGATAATGAACATAATATAGTAGGAACTGATATATCGGGTAATAGCCGTGAAAATTTTATTCCCTGTTTATTAGATGATTCTGATGATACAGATTTGATCCTAAAAAATATAGATTTAATAATTAATGTTGGTTTTTGTGCACAATCAGGAAATGATAAATATCTCTTAGATTACTATACGAGAAGGATTTATAATTTATTATTATCAGCGTCTAAATTAGGAATTAGTAGAGTAATCAACATAAGTACATTGAGACTCTATGAGAATTTATATGAAAATTTAGCTATTACAGAAAATTGGAATACTATACCAAGCTCAAATGACATAGAACTACTATGTTCAAATTTATGTGAAATTGTTCATAAGGAGTTTGCTAGAGATAATAAACTTAATGTCACTAATATTCGTTTAGGATATGGAGATTCTAAGTCAACATCTTTTTTATCAGACCAGGATCTAGAATATGCTATTAACCGAATCATATATATTTCTCAAACAAAAAAATGGGAGAATATACATATACAATCAAATGTAGATAATCAAAGATTTATAACAAAAAAATATGAATCTATTATTCAAGAAATAGAGGAAAATAAATGAAGGTTTTAATTCTAGGTGGAAATGGAATGTTAGGGCCATGGGTAGTAAGATCACTAAAAAATTTTCATGATATTTTACTTACTGATATTAATGATCCACCGAAATCTTATAAAGGTGATTATCAAAAATTATCTGTTGATGATATAGATCAAGTTATTGAAACATCTAAAGGTATGGATGTAATAGTAAATTTATCAGTTCTTAGATGGGATAGGAAATTAGCTTTTGAAGTTAATACTATAGGTAATTATGCAATGATGCTTGCGGCAAAAGAGAACAATATTAAGAAGGTGATTAACACTGGACCACATTATCAACTGGTAGGTACCTCTTATGAAGATTGGGATTTTAATTTAAATCCTGACATGCCACCTCAACCTGGGACAAGATTATATGCTTTGACTAAATCTTTAGGTCAAGAAATATGTAGAGTTTTTACAATAGATAATGATATTCATGTTCTAACTCTACTTTTTTATAATATGAAACATCATTGGAATTTGAGTGGTCCAGAAAATAGTACCCTTGATTATCATCAAGATATGAATGTTCCTTATACTACTGCATGGCCTGATTGCGGAGAAGCTATAAGATGTGCGGTTGAATTACCTTTGGAAAGATTAAATTCCAAATGTGAATCTTTTTTTATATTACCTGACTTACCACATAATAAATTCAATAATATTAAAACTAAATCTGTATTAGGATGGAACCCTCTCTATAAGTTAGAAAAACTTTGGACAAAAGATATGAGGGCCCCAGAAAGTCATAATACAGAAGGCTTTTAATTATAAAGATTTAATTTCAGAAATTATTTGTTCTAATGAATTTTTTGCATCGCCAAAAAGCATAAATGTTTTTTCCAAATGGAAGAGCTCGTTTTCTACTCCAGAAAAACCTGAAGCCATACTTCTTTTTAATACTATTACAGACTGAGCTTGATCTACATTTAGTACTGGCATTCCATAAATTGGACTAGATTGATCGTTTCTGGCAGCAGGATTAGTTACATCGTTTGCTCCAATAACAATAACCACATCAGTTCTCTGGAATTCACTGTTAATCTGATCTAAATCTTTTAATTCTTCATAGGGTACATTTGCTTCTGCAAGTAAGACATTCATATGACCTGGCATCCTACCTGCTACAGGGTGTATAGCATATTTTATGGACGTGTTGTTGGATTTCAATATATCTGAAAGTTCTCTTACTTGATGTTGGGCTTGTGCAACTGCTAGTCCGTATCCCGGGACTATTACTACTGATTCTGCGTATTGTAGCATCATGGCAACATCTTCAGTGGTTGCAGATTTTATTGGTTTATTTGATTTAGGATCGGAATCGGAGTTTGAATCTTCTTTAGATCCAAATCCTCCGAACATTACATTTAATATTGATCTATTCATTGCTTTAGTCATAATCCTCGTAAGAATTATTCCTGAGGCACCTACTAAAGATCCCGCAATTATTAACATATTATTATGTAACACAAATCCTGTAGCTGCGGCAGCTAATCCTGAATAAGAATTCAATAAGGCTACTACTACAGGCATATCAGCTCCTCCAATTGGGATTACCAATAGAATTCCTATTACTAAACACAAAGCAATACATACATAAAAAGGATAAATATTATTTGGATCGAAAATCATCCATAAAACTGAAATTACAATTGTTACAAAAATAAAGGAACTTATTATATTTCTGATAGGTAATAAGATTGGTTGCCCACTAATTATGCCCTGAAGTTTACTAAACGCTACGAAGCTACCTGTTAACGTAACAGAGCCTATGATTATTGAAACCATTACTGTTATAGTAGTTTCTAAATTTGGGGTATTAGTTATTTCAATTTGATTAAGGTACTCTGATATAGCAACAATGCCAGATGCTCCTCCTCCTAATCCATTGAAAATAGCCACCATCTGGGGCATTGCGGTCATCTTTACAAACCTTGCACTTATCAAACCTATCAATCCACCAAGAATCAGTCCGGGTAAAATCCATTGAATAGGTATTAAATTTAAATTAATTACTGTTACTATAATGGCAATTAGCATTCCTAGAGAGGATAATGCATTACCTGATCTAGCGGTATTGGGTGAACTAAGCCTCTTAATTCCTAAGATAAATAAAATAGAGGCTAAAATATAACCAAATTCAGTAATATTCTCCATAATCATTTTTTCTTACCAGGCTTACTGAACATTTTCAACATACGGTCTGTTACTAAAAATCCTCCAACTACATTTATAGTTGCAAACGTAACTGATATTATGGCTAAAATGCCCCCGATTAAGCCTGAAACATTTGATGCTACTATTATTGCTCCAACTATAATTATTCCAGATATAGCATTAGAACCAGACATTAGAGGAGTATGTAGTGTCGGTGGAACTTTTGTAATAATTTCATAACCTATAAATAGGGCTAATATTAGTATTGTTATTGAAATTAGTTCCATAATTTAATTTGCATCCTTATATAGTTTATTACCATTTTTTACTATACAAATAGATTTAATTATTTCATCATCTAAATCTATAGATAGATTATTTTCCTTATCTGTAATTAATTCAAGTAATGCTAGCACATTACGAGAATATAAATCACTTGAAATTTTTGGCATAGAAGAAGGTATATTAATTGGACTAATAATTTTCACACCTTCGAAATTTATAGATTTTCCTGGATCATTAATCTCTACATTACCTCCTGATTCAGTAGCCAAATCAACAATTACAGTTCCTGGTCTCATTTTTCTTAACATTTCTTTAGTTATTAATAGAGGTGCTTTTTTCCCTGGTATAGCTGCGGTAGTTATTATTGCATCTATATTTTGTAAATGTGTAGATAGGAATTTTCGTTGTTTTATTTGTTCATCTTCACCTTGTTCTTTAGCGTATCCTGATTCTGTTTCAGCATCTTTGCTTTTATCTGGATGTATAAAATTAGCACCTAAACTTTCAATTTGTTCTCCAGCTGCTAATCTAACATCAAATGCAAAAACTATAGCTCCTAATCTTTTTGCAGTCGCAATAGCTTGTAGCCCAGCTACCCCAGCACCAAGAATTAGAATTTTTGCGGGAGGTACTGTTCCTGCAGCAGTCATCATCATTGGAAAATAAATACCCAATTCATTTGCAGCTAATAAAGCTGATTTGTAACCAGCTATCGAAGCTTGAGAAGATAAAACATCCATTCTTTGGGCTCTAGAAATTCTAGGGATTAAAGCCATATCAAAAGCTGTAATACTTTTTTTTGTAAATTTTTCAATAATTCCAGGGTTATTTCTTACACCGATATTGGAAATTATTAATTGTTCATTTGATAAGTTATTTAAATTTTTTGGGATAGATGTGTAAATACAAATATCACTTTGATTTATTTCATTATCTTTGATAATTTTTGCCCCAGCATCTGAGTACATTTCATTTGTATATCCAGATTCTTTTCCGGCACCATCTACTATAAAAACTTGATGTCCTTTTTTTACAAGAGCAGAAACTGAATCAGGTACAATTGAAACCCTCTTCTCGTTTTCGCTTATTTCGGAAATTACAGATATTTTCAAGAGAAATTACCTCTTAAACTAACTTAAAGTTCTACTTTTTGATTATAGGATGTTATTACTAAATATATATGAAATATATAACTTAGATAACTTTTTATATATTAGATTGGAAAATAAATGAATGATTTAACTAATGACTATGTAATGTCAATAGATATTGGATCATCATCTGTCAAGGGTGGTTTATTTACTTTATCTTGTACATTACGGGAAGAAACATTCATAAATATTCAACATTCACAGATAAATACTAAGGATGGTGGAGTAACAGAAGATCCTATAAATATCAAAAATATTGTAGAAAATGTAATCGATCATATTCTTAGTAAAGTAGATCAAAAATATACAAATATAATTGCTGTCAGTTTTGATAGTATGGCTAGCACTATTGCAGGACTGGATAATAACTATATTCCTGTCACACCTTTTTATACTTATGCTGATACACGAAATTTTAGAGATGTTGAGATTATCAAACAATCTATCGATATAGATGAATATCATCAACGTACAGGTACTATGCAACATACTTCATATATACCTGGAAGAATAAATTGGTTAAGACGTACAGATTTAGAACGATATAATTTGATACATAAATGGGTAGATATTCCTACATATTTATATATGAATTGGTTTCAACCTGAAATGGTCAACACTAGTTATTGTCTTGCTTCATGGAGCGGCCTTTTAAATCGAATTGATCATAAATGGGACAATAAATTTTTGGAAATGATTGATTTGGATGTCGATAAATTACCAAACTTATCCGCTTGGGATAATCCTATAACTTCCTTAAATAAAACTTTTTCTAAAAGATGGAAATTATTGAGAAATGTCCCATTTTATTTGGGTGTAGGAGATGGATTATCTGCCAATATTGGTTCAGGATGTTTTGATTCTTCAAGTTTAGCTGTAACTATAGGTTCTACAGGTGCAATGAGAACAATCTTACCAACAAATAACGAGATACCATCAGGCCTATGGTCATATTGCTTCGGTTTAGAAAAAAGTATTTTTGGTGGATCTTTTACAGAAGGCGGTAATGTAATTAAGTGGGCAAATGATTATCTAAATTTAGATACTACTCAAGGTATAGATAAAATATTATTAGAAAAAAAACCCGATACACATGGCTTGACAATATTACCTTTTTTTTCTGGGGAAAGATCAATTGGATGGAATGGTTCTGCTACTGCATCGATCGATGGGTTACGGATAAGTACAACTTCAGAAGATATTTTACAAGCTTTATGTGAATCTATAGCTCATAGATTTTCTGACGTATATGATTTACTTTTACCTTATCTAGATGATAATTTTGAAATTATTGCTAGTGGGGGTTCTCTATCTGAATCAAAATGGTTCACTCAAACAATGGCTAATGCATTAAATAAACCTATAGCAATATGTAAGCAAGACCAGCAAACTTTATATGGTACTGCAAAATTAGCTTTAAAAGGAATTGGTGCTATTCAAGAATTTAGTGAAATCCCTGTAGAAAAATCAATAATTATTTATCCTAATAGTGTTCACTCTGAAATCATGGCTAAGGCAAGAACAAGGCAAAAGGAATATTATACTTCTTTATTCAGGTGATCTTCCGACTTCTTCTCTTTGTCTTTCAACCCTTTCATCTATAACCTTTTTCATTATATTTCTTAGATATTCTATATCTTTATTTTCATCATTATCATCTTCTGATTCAAATTCTATTTCCTGTATAATTTCCCAAATTTTTTCATGAATTTTTCTTAATTCTGAAATAGATAAATTACTAGGATTGATATTCTTAAAATCTTCATAATTATTTTTTTGTGTCATTTATTTTTTTCCTGTTTTATGCCCGCCAAAACCTCTTCTCATTGCAGATAATATTTTTCCAGAGATTGGCTCTTTTTGTCTAGATCGGAATCTAGAAAATAATGACGCTGAAATTGCAGGTATAGGGATACCTAAATCTATAGATTCTTTTAAGGTCCACCTGCCTTCACCTGAATCTTCTACACTAGAAGATAAATGTTCAATAGACTTATCTTCTAGTTCAGAACTTGTTATTTCTAATAGCCAAGATTCAATTACACTACCTTTTTCCCAATTTTTCGAGATCGAGTATAAATCTAAATTAAATTCTTTCTTCGCATCAAGAATTTCAAATCCTTCTGCAATTGACTGCATCATTCCATATTCTATTCCGTTATGAATCATTTTTACAAAATGTCCAGAGCCAGATTTTCCCACGTATAGATTTCCGTTAGATTCTTTAGGAGAAAGTGTCTTGAATATTGGTAAATTATGTAAGTAGGATTCTTTTTCTCCTCCTATAGTCAAGCAATATCCATTTTCTAATCCCCAAATTCCACCGCTTGTTCCGCAATCTAAATAATTTATATTTAGTTTTTTTGTTTTTTCACTTCTTCTTATAGTATCTTTATAGTATGAATTTCCACCATCGATTATAAAGTCACCTGCCTTTAATTCTCGAATCAACTCTTCAATTACATTTTCCGTAGTTTCTCCAGATGGTACCATTACCCAAATAGTTGCGGGTTTTTCTAGTGCTTTTATTAGTTTGCTTATAGAATTTGTTGGTTTTGCTCCAATTTTAGTGGCAGATTCCAATGATTTTTTATCTAGATCAAATACGTATACTTCGTGCTTATCTAGTAATAATCTTTTTGTCATATTTAAGCCCATTCTACCGAGGCCTATTATTCCTATTTGCAAATTTTCCTCACAAGTAAATATTTATTAAATTAGAGATGGATTTAAGTTTGAAATAAAATGATGTATTGAAAGTAGTTTTTCTGAAATTATTTTTATTGTTTCAGATTTATTGTTTTTATTTATAGAATAATTCTCTAAATCTTTACTAAAATATTCTTCTTCTATTACAAATCCCATTCTATCAAAATTTCCATTTTGGTTTTCAATAACTTTCATAATATCTGATTGATTGAATGCTACTAAAATTTCAGAATTTTTACGTCCGTCAATTGTAGTCTGAGCATTAAAAATTTCCAGCCCAATTTGAGATTTTGGATAATCAATTATCCATCCATCTGGTTGGATATCGTAATTTTGTAATTTAGTAACAGATCTGATTAAATTTTCTAATGTTTTTTTATTAGAAATATTTTTTTCATATATCAAAAGATGTATATATATATTCGAATCTATGGGAGATTTAGGGTTAATGTCAGGATTTCCTACAGTATTGTGAATTATAATTTCCCTAATTTGATTTATCGTTTTTAATGTTTCGAAAGTGTCTAAAGAATGGAAGTTTTTTAATGTAAATACAACATTGTTAAAGTAACTAAATAAATCTTTTTGATTACATTTTTCATTATGCTTTGATTCTGATGAATTTTTTGAAATATCTGCTGTACTATCTAAACCCCATGCTTGATTGATATTATGTTCACAGTAAATGTTCATTTTATTTTTAATATACGAATCAATATCGTTTATATCTAAAGAAACTAGAGTATTTATTGAATGTAATTTAGATCGTAATAAAATTTCTTGTCCAATATTATTATTCGTCCAAATAGTAGATTTTAAATTTTCATTATTCGAAATTGATTCAAAAATTATTTTTTGATAATCAGAAATTTCTTGAAAAATTTTAGATTCTGATAAATTTTTATATTTTGGAATCGCACTGAGACCAAAATTTTTTGAATTCATTTTTATAATTAATCGATTCATAATTCTTTTACTATAATATCCATAGGTATACCTCTTTTATCCATCTCAAATAAATCACCCAATGCTTGAGATAGATAGAGATCTCTTAAAGTGTATTGCTTTGTTGGAATTTTGAAATCCTTTTTAGGTATTTCGATTAAGCATTTAATGAAAATATTTTTGGTTGCTCCTTTGTATAATTGGCCTAAAGAATGTAAGTATTGTGGTCCTATTCCAACAGAAACACATTTATTATATTTTTTTGTAATCTCTAATCGATATGATTCATTTTTTATAAAATTACTCGTAAAAACAATTAATGCTAAATATTCTATATTGGATAGATCTACTTTATTATTAGGTTGTTTTTTACTAGCAAAATTAAGAATATTTTTTCTAATATTACCTAAATTATTATCTAGTAATTTTATTGTATTGACTTTTGATGATTCAACATCTGGTTGATCAAATGGGTTTATTTCTAGCTTCATACATGCATATGTTGTTGCAATTTGCCATTTAAAAAATTCATTTCCTATATATGTTGGATCTTCTATTTTCAAATCGAATACTTGATGTCCAATATGTTTTAATTTTGTTGATAGATCTTTTAATTCTTTTGAAGGTGTTTTTGAATCATGTAGTAAAACAAAATTCCTATCATATGAATAATCTAAAAGATTCCAAACTTTTTCGTTAAAAATAGGAATTATGGCGTTTGAATTTTTCCCAGATGATTCACTTAATAATTGTTCTATCCAATTAGATAATTCTTGATATTTTTTTTCTGTAATAAAAGTTAGCTTATTTTTTTTTTGGATGATGT